>NZ_LZGV01000088.1:0-92337 GCF_001690265.1 Gilliamella sp. HK2 | reverse complement strand
CATTTTCGTCAAAAATATACAATCGAGGCGCTTTACCGCCTGATGCGTTTTCGTAAATATAACCAATACTATTTTGAGCATCGGCATTGCCTTGAGCAGCCGCTTTTTCAAACCAACTTAAAGCAATCGGAAAGTTGTTTAACTCATCACGGTACATTGAGCCTAAGTTATATTGTGCTTTAGCCAGTCCCTGAGCGGCCGCTTTTTCAAATAATAGCCGTGCTTTAGTGTGATCCCCTTTTTGGTAAAGCAAATTATCGCCGTAAAAAATTTCGCCCAAGGTGTTTTGGGCAATGGCATCACCACTTTCAGCCAGTTCAGTGCACAATTTAATGTTTGCTTCATCACGTGAAAGTTGGCAAGTGGGTTGCTCCGAGGCGCTAGACATTAAGCGAGTTTGGGGCGCATTGGTATGATGATTGCCCTTGGCAAAAACCGACATCGCAAATAAGGCAACACCAAACCCCAATACCGCATAAGGGATTTTTTTCATTTTCATTCCATTTATAACGATTTTTGATGAATTTTAATATGGTTAACCACGCTAATTGTATAGCAAAAATCGGTGGTAACAAATTAAAAAACAAACAATAAATACCTTAAAAAATCGAAGATCAAAGCGATCAAGATCAATCGCAACACCTTGCCATTATGTTACAAATTGAATTGGAGATAGAGTAAAAAGTATTAAAATGGATGATTTTGTTGTTTTTCAGACTCAACAATAAAAAAACGGGCGGTGCCCGTTATTTATTGCGTTACATTATCTTCAATAGGTGGGTAATCAGGCCAAAATTCTGGTTTATTGACTTGTCCCATTTTTAATGCATATTTGCGCCATAACAGCGCTTTTTGGATATCACCGCCTTCTCCTTTATAAAAATAACTTAGTAAAGTCATTGTATTATAATAACCTTGGATGGATTTTTTTATAAAGTAACGTTCTTTTAATTTCAATAGATCGCCTGTATCTTTGCCTAACCAAACATCTAAGGTATTTCTTCGGTTTTTCGTTAAAATAAACAGATGTGAACTATTCAGCATGTCTAGATTGTAGAAGCTTTTAAGTCCATATAAGGATCCATAGATCAAATCTTCATCACTACCTTCTCCAAGAATGTAATAGCTAATTCTAATAGTTTTTTGATCTTTATGCTGTAATGTGGTTTTTAACCCATAATGTCGATACATTACGTTATAAAAAAAATCCCATAAGGTTTCATCAGGTTGTAGTTGGTAGGCTTGCTCAAGTAAAGTAAAGGCTTTATATTCATCCGCTTTGGTGCCTAAACCTTGCATATACATAAACGCTAACGTTTTTATTGCTGGGACAAACTGTTGGTTTGCTGCTTGCTCATAGAGTTTAAAGGCGTGACTTTCATCTTTATTGACCCCGATACCAAACAGATAAAAATAGGCCAAATTAGTTTGCGCTAGGGCATGCCCTTGGTCGGCGGCTTTTTGGTACCATTCAATGGCTTTTTGTAAATTAGGCTCTAGTCCTTGACCATATTCACTCAATGGATAAATGCTACGTCGGTAATAATCAACAGGCAAGTTATTATCAAACTTTGCAAACTTTGCTTTAATATTGGGGATTTTTTTGTCTGTATTTTTACCGCTTTGATTAAAAGTATATAGCCGAGGAGGGGTACCTCCCGATGCATTTTCGTAAATATAACCAATACTATTTTGAGCATCAACATTACCTTGTGCAGCGGCTTTTTCAAACCAACTTAAAGCAAGCGGAAAGTTGTTTAACTCATCACGATACATTGAGCCTAAGTTATATTGTGCTTTAGCCAGTCCCTGAGCAGCCGCTTTTTCAAATAATAGTCGTGCTTTAGTGTGATCCCCTGCTTCGTACCAAGGTTTAATAGTATAAAAGATTTCACCTAAGGTATTTTGGGCCATGGCATCACCTTTTTCAGTCAGCTCAGTGCAGAGTTTAATGTTTTCTTTATCAAACTTAAGTTGACAAATCGGTTGAGTAGGTTGGTTTTCGCTATTATAAGATGTTGTAGCAAGGTTTTTAGTGTTATCGGCATCACTTGAAAACGATACAAAGCATAATAAAAATGCAGTGTGAAGGATTTTTTTCATTTTTATTCCATTTATTACTATTTTTAATAAATTCTGATATTGTTAACCTATTTAATTATATAGTAAAACATTGTGCTAACAAGTTAAAAAATAGTCAATAAATTCCCCAAAAAACGAAGATCAAAATCGATCTCAATATCCAGTAATCATGTTACAAATTGAGTTAGAGGTAAAGTAAAAAGTATTACAACAGTTGGAGCTATTGTTGTGCAAGGTGATTGTTTTTCCTAATTTTTTAATGTGTATTTACGTCATAACTGCGTACGGGGTATATTTTGCTCTTCGCCTTTACCATAGTAAATTAACGAGGTTTTTATCATGTTATTGTCTTAAATGGCTTCTTTTGTCAAGTGCACTCTTTTAATTTTCATAGTTCGCTAATAATATGTTTAAGGTTACGATTTTCAGCCTCTAGTTCTTTTAAACGTTTAATGTTTCAAGTTTCTATACGCTCTATTTTTCCCACCATTGATAAAAAGTTAAATTGTCCACACCCTATTTACGGGATAGTGCTTTAATGGGAACGCATGCCTCAGCTTCTTTTCAAATAGATACGATTTGATGTTTAGTCATTTTTTCATAATTAAATCTTTTTTTACTTTTATCATAGAGAATTTTCTATTTTTAGTTGTACTATTTTAGGGGGATAGTTACATTTAGGGGACAGTTACATACAAAAAGTTATAACACTTGGGTTGCGTAATAAGTAAATATGGTTATAAAACGAAATGAACTTTAGTTAAAAACATGCTGAGTTCGGATATCGAGATTAGATATGATGTCTTAACAATATATCCCAGTTATCATGAAAAATTTGAGGGATAGGCAAGGGGCGGTTTCACAGATGATGACAATGTTGTTTTACCAATTAATAGTACGGCGGAAGAAATCGGAGCTGGATTAAGACGGATTTTAGTTGTTGCTGTTAATTTAGCTAATCTAGTTTTTATATTTTTGTTAAAGGTGAATGTTAACATTGTCACCAAACTATATAATTATGAGCGGAGAATAGTAATTTTAAGCTGATTTTTACGCATTGTGCATCCTATTTTTCATTTGAAATATAAAAGAATACACAAACCTAGTACGTATAAAAATCATTCAGAAAAACCATTGATTTTATTGAAGTTTTTATTATTGAAAAATAATGGCAAATAATAACATTACTTCTTTTGCGACAAGGCTATTTTATGATGCACTGCCCGATATATTTAAATATTGGGCGTATGTGAATACTAACTTTTTTGTAACGAATATTTGCTTTGTACTAACTGGCTATTAAAGGCTATTTTAGCTATTTGCTATAGTCTTAATAAGCGTCTTATCAACCATATAATCATCTTCTTTTTAAAACAACCCGCAGATCTTCACCTACCATCGTAGTCGATTCGAACTGAAAGTTGGGTGCCATGGATAATTTTTGTAAATTAGGCAATATACACATATCTTTCGAATTATGCCCAAGTAATTTTGGCGCATAATAGATAATCAGTTCATCAACTAAGTCTTGCTCTATTAGTGCGCCAGCTAAGTGTGCACCAGCTTCAACCCAGACGGAATTTATGCCTTTTTTTCCAAAAAGTGTTAGTAAATGAACTAAATCAATATGATTTTGGGGAGAAGATTCAATAATTAATTGAGTGTTGGGTTTATTGATCGCAATATCTTGTTTGCGCACTATCCATATCTCCCCCTGTTGCTTAAAAATATTTTCTTCGCCTGTTAGTTGATTCTGACTATCGATAATGACTCGTATGGGTTGCCGAATATTTTCAGGAGGATAAATTTGTTTTATGTCATCAGGCAATTGTGCATGCCTGACTGTTAAGCTCGCATTATCCGTTTGTACCGTCATGCGAGTGCTCAATATACAACTTGCTTGCGCTCTGTATCTTTGTACATCTTGCCTTGCAATACTTGATGTTATCCATTTGCTTTCACCTGATGCCATAGCGATTTTACCGTCTAGCGAGGCAGCTAGTTTAAGTTGTACATATGGCAATCCAGTTCGCATTCGCTTTAAAAAACCTTTATTAAGCGATTCAGCTTGAGCGGCTAATACTCCAACAATAACTTCAATTCCCGCATCACGTAATCGTTTAATTCCATTACCTGAAACATTAGGATTGGGATCTTGCATAGCAATCACAACACGTTTAATTTGCGATCTAATTAAGGCATCAGCACAAGGAGGAGTTCGCCCAAAATGACTGCAAGGTTCCAATGTCACGTAAGCCGTTGCACCTTGTGCGGCTTTTCCAGCCATGTTAAGTGCGTAAACTTCGGCATGTGGTAATCCTGCTTTTTGATGATAACCCGTGCCCACAATCTGATTATTTTTTACGATCAGGCAACCGACATTAGGATTAGGTGACGTGGTAAAACGACCCAACTTAGCGAGCTCAATAGCTTGCTGCATATAAAAATAATCGTTATCGTTTATTATCATTTAGGGTGTTATTTCTGTTGTAATTTGGCAATTTCATTACTAAATTGTTCGATATCATCAAAACTAAAATAGACCGATGCAAAACGGATATAAGCTATTTTATCAAGCTTTTTGAGTTCTTCAATAACGTAACGACCAATTAATTTCGCTGGTATTTCACGTTCTCCTGTTGATCTAATTTTTGATTTTATACGTGTAATAGCATCTTCAATCGAGTCAAAGCTAACAGGGCGTTTTTCTAAAGCTCGTTTTATACCATTGCGTAATTTATCTTCATTAAATGGCTCACGAACTTTATTACTTTTAATGACATTAGGCATAATTAATTCAGCAATTTCAAATGTGGTAAAACGCTCATTACATTCAACACATTGTCGTCTTCGACGTACTTGAAAGCCTTCACTAACAAGTCGAGAATCAATCACCTTAGTATCATTTGCATTACAAAACGGACAAAACATAATAATATCCTTATAATGACACAATTTAGATTACAATAGCTCAAAATTTTGATTTAAACAAGATTGATTAGTATTTTCTATTCTTGATGAGATGTATATTTTAGCGTTAAGAATAAAGGGAGCTATTTAATGAGTAAGATTAGCTAAGCGGTAAAGTAAGACAATTGAGAGCATTATCACTCAATGAATTAAATGCCGCCGATTTCTTGGCGGCAGTACAAAATTTACCATTCTAGCTTCATTAAAAAATTACGTAATTTGGTAAAATCATTCGGCATATAATGGGAAAGTAGTGTCATATCTGCTCGTTCAGCTAATGCGTTAGGAAGTGCAATTTGCTTGCCAAGAATATTTTCAACGACTTCTTTAAATTTAGCGGGGTGCGCAGTACTTAAAAATAAGCCATATTCACCCTTTTGTAACTGATCACGTAAAGCACGATAAGCAATTGCGCCATGAGGTTCGGACAAATAACCTTTTTGATCGAGTTCACAAACGGCTTGTTTAGCAACTTCATCAGAAATCGCCGCATGAGCCAGTGATTTAAGATCCCAACCTTCACGCTGATAAATTTCTTCAATTCTAGGCCAGTTATTGGGTTGACTAACATCCATTGCATTAGATAGCGTTGCAATTGTTGCATGTGGTTCCCATTTACCCGTTTCTAAATATCGAGGTACTGTATCATTCGCATTAGTTGCTGCAATAAAACGCTTAATTGGTAAGCCCATGGTTTTTGCAAGTAGCCCAGCGGTTAAATCACCAAAGTTGCCACTTGGAACCGAAATAACTAATTGCTCACGTTGTTTGGGTGTTAATTGAGCGTAAGCTTCAAAATAGTAACATATTTGAGCGAGTAATCGGCTGATATTGATCGAATTAGCAGAGTTCAAACCAATTTTAGTTTTTAATTCTTCATCATCAAATGCCTTTTTCACTAATGCTTGGCAGGCATCAAAATCACTTTTGATGGCAATGGTATGAATATTATCACCAAGTGTACAAAAGAGTTTTTCTTGTAATGGGCTGATTTTTCCTTCAGGGTATAAAATAACGGCCCGAATATTCGGCAAATGATAAAATGCATGGGCGACAGCTGCGCCTGTATCGCCAGATGTCGCAGTTAAAATAGTGATTTTTTTATCTGCCGCCACTTGAACTAACGCTTGTGCCATAAATCGCCCACCAAAATCTTTAAATGCTAGTGTGGGACCATGATAAAGCTCTAATGAGCCAATATCTGCTTCAACGGATGTTATGGGAGCAGGAAATTGAAAAGCATTTTTAACTAGTCTGTACATATCATCACTGCTAATTTCATCACCAATAAAAGCAGATAATATTTTGGCGCTACGAGTAACAAAACCAAGATTTAATAATGATTCAATTTCGTTTATGGAAAATTTAGGGAGTTCTTGGGGAAAGAATAGGCCTTGGCCTTTTCCTAATCCTTGTTGTACCGCTTGAGAAAAACTAACTTGTTCTGAATGATCTTTTAAGTTATATAATTTCATAATTATGTTCCGGTTATCTTTAATCTTTCACTTTTACTGCTATCAGCTTGAACAGTAAAAAGTTAACGTATTTTTTAGATTTAGTCCTGTTTTTATAATAAATAAACTTAAATAATTCTTGCGCCTAGGGGATCTATTTTACAAATATGGGTAAAGCCTTCATCATTTTGTAAATAACAATGTTTAAGTAGTAATTCAATTTGTTGTGCCGTTTCAAGTTGATCTGCAATGACAAACATTGTTGGACCTGAGCCAGAAATTCCCGATGCTAGAGCTCCGAGCTGTTTGACCCGTTTTTGTATTTCATCAAAGCTAGGTAATAATTGTTTGCGGTAAGGTTCAGCAATATTATCAACAAGCATTGCCGAAGCCAATTTAGGTTGTTTGGTATAACAAGCATGCAAAAAACCACCCACATAGCGACCGTGTGCTACGCAATCCGCTTTTTGATATTGAGCCGGTAATATTGCTCGCGCTTCAGCGGTTGAAACCTTAATACCGGGGTATGCCATCACCCAATACCAATCTTCAAAATGAGGTATTGATTCGCTAATTATGCCTATTTCATCAAGGATAAGTTGCATTCCACCTAAATAGCAGGGTGCCACATTATCATAATGTACGCTACCCGAAATGCGTCCTTCAAGCTTCCCCATCATTGTAAGCATTTCAAACTCATTAAATGGTTTATCAAAAAACTCATTTAAGGCAACAAATGCGCCAACCACAGAGCAAGCACTTGATCCTAATCCCGAACCTATTGGCATATTTTTTTCAAGAGTCATACTGACGGGCAATGTTTTACCCATTGCTTGACAAAAATACTGCCAGCATTGATAAACAATATTGTTTTTGGGATCATTGGGGAGGTTTTTCACAAATGAGCCTTTGCTAGTTAACAAAAATTTGCTAGCAGGTTCAACAGTGATACAATCGCCAAGCATCACACCACTAATAGGGCTAATTGCTGCACCTAATATATCAAAGCCAACACTAATATTAGCCATTGATGCAGGCGCATAAACAGTTAAAGATTTATGATTCATTTAGCCTCCTATTTTGCCTGATGTGGTACGTAAAATATCAGCAAAAACACCCGCAGCGGTAACATCATTACCAGCGCCATAGCCTCGTAATACGAGTGGTATAGGTTGGTAATAACGCGTATAGAAAGCTAAGGCATTTTCACCATTTTTGACTTTATAAAGAGGATCTTCGCTATCAACGGCTTCAATCTTAACATGGCATTGCTTGTTTTCTATACTGCCAACATAGCGTAGAACTTTGCCTTTTTTTGCGGCTTGTTCTGATTTTTCTTTAAACACGGCATCCAATTGTGGCAATTGTTTCATAAACTCATCAAGGCTACCTTGTGTATACTCAACAGGTAGAACAGATTCGACATTGATTTGATCAAGCTCTAATTGTAATCCTGCTTCTCGAGCTAAAATTAATAGTTTTCTCGCCACGTCAGTGCCTGATAAATCATCACGAGGATCAGGTTCAGTAAAACCTTTCTCTTTAGCCAATTTAGTTGCTTCAGACAATAACATGCCTTCATCAAGTTTACCAAAGATGAAAGAAAGTGAACCTGACAATATACCTGAAAATTTAATAAGCTCATCCCCTGCATTGAGTAGATTTTGTAAGTTTTCAATAACAGGTAATCCAGCGCCAACATTAGTATCGTACTGGAATTTTCGTTTACTTTTTGCCGCTTCTTGGCGTAAACGCAAATAATAAGCCATTGAGCTGGTATTGGCTTTCTTATTTGGCGTGACGACATGAAAGCCATTAGCTAAAAAGTCCGCATATTTATCTGATACTTCACTACTTGATGTACAATCGACTAGAATTGGGTTGAGTAATCGATTATTTTTAGCAAACTCAATAATTCCGTCTAACGTGTAGCTATGTTCACTTTGTCTGATTTGATCTCGCCAATTGCTCAGATCAATGCCATCACGGTTAAGGACATTATGTTTAGAATTAAATAGCCCACACACACGAAGATCGACCTGTTTGTTTTTCAGCCATTTTTGCTGGCGATTAATTTGATCAATAAGTGCACCACCAACACCACCAACACCAATAACAAATACATCAAGCATTTTGTCCGTACCAAATAACATTTGGTGAGCAACTCTTACGCCCATTACGGCAACATCATTATCAACCACAACAGAAATTGAGCGCTCAGATGAACCTTGTGCAATAGCGACAATATTAATATTCGCTCTGGCTAGGGCTGTAAAAAAGTTAGCTGATAAGCCTCGTAATGTACGCATACCATCACCGACAACTGAGATAATTGCCTGTTTTTCAATGAATTCAATAGGTTCAAGCAAACCATCTTTTAGCTCTAGGAAAAATTCATCATTTAATGCCTCTTCAGCTCGGCTGAGCTCAGTTTGCGGTACACAAAAACTAATACTATATTCTGATGAGGATTGGGTAATAAGCACCACTGAAATGCCGGCATAAGACATGGCAGAAAAAACGCGAGCCGACATACCCACCATGCCCTTTAAGCCAGGGCCAGAGACGTTAATCATTGCCATATTATTTAAATTAGTAATGCCTTTTACTGGTGTTGTTGAATCAACAACATTGGCACCGATTAATGTACCTGGCGCATCAGGATTATTGGTGTTTTTAATTAAGCAAGGAATTTGAAATTGAGCAATAGGTAAAATCGTTCTTGGGTGAAGAACTTTGGCGCCAAAATAAGAAAGTTCCATTGCCTCTTGATAAGATAGCGTCTTAAGGAGTTTTGCATCAGGCACAGTACGGGGATCACAAGTATAAACACCATCGACATCAGTCCATATTTCACAACTACTAGCACGCAGACACGCAGCTAGTACCGATGCAGAGTAATCCGAACCATTACGCCCGAGAGCAACGAGCTCACCTTTATCATTACCCGCAGTAAAACCAGGCATTAAAATTATATGATTTTGGGGAATATGCATTTCACTAAGTCGGCGTGAAGACTCTGCAATATCGACGGTTGATTCTAAATAGTTGCCTTCAGCAATTAGCATTGCTACTGGGTTTATTACAGTAACTAAATGCCCCTTAGCCTTAAGCAGTTCTTCCATAATGGCAATAGAGAGTTTTTCGCCACGGCAGATAATTGATGCATTAATGCTATCTGGGCATTGGCCTAATAAAGCGATCCCCTTAAGTAGTTGCTTAACATTGTTTAATTCATCAAGTGCAAAGCGCTTCATCTGTTCATAAGCAAAATTAGGTTGTGCTTTTGCAATTCCTTCTAGTAAATTAGCAAAGATTTTTTCAGCATCACAGATATTATTTTGTATATCCTGCCCAGCAACCGTTTTTTCTACCATTGCAACTAAATGATTAGTAATTTTAGCTGGTGCGGATAAAACAGTTGCGTTTTGCTCTTGTTTAGCATTATTTTCGATAATCTCTGCAACGCGTAAAAAACGTTCTGCGTTAGCGACAGATGTTCCTCCAAATTTTAAAACTTTCATATCACACCTTTACTTATTGTTCTAATTTATGCCTGTTACCATTCAAAATACCTTTTACCTAAAAACATCAGTGGTTTAAAAGTAGTAATAAGAAATCAAAATATTAAAATTTTATCTTTCTTTACTCTTATGGTTTTTGAACCTGTTTTTATAAAAACTAAAAACCCGCCTATTTTGGCGGGTTTTTTATATTTTCAAGGAAAAATTAACCCGCCCTATATTGAATAATAGTGCTTAAGGTGCTAATAATGTTTGAAATCATCATTATCATTTTCATCATTTTCCTAATTAAATTTATTTTTTAAACGCTAAAAACAAAACAGCCTGACATTTTCATGTCAGGCTGTAATTTTAAAAAAACTTTTTGCTATTTTCGTACTCATTAACAACTTTATTCAATGCTTGATAGATACTTTCAGTATCTTGCTTTTTTAACGCTTCATCAAGAATATTAAGATACGATAACATTAGCTTTTGATTGTCTTCTGCAAACTTTGGTGAAATTTCCTGATCTTCATATAGCATGACATAAGTGCGTGCAAATCCAAAAATCAAAAAATAGACCGCTGCATTTTTTGTATCTTCTTGAATTAATGTTTGCATAGCGTTACGCAGTTTTACATAACTGTCTGTGCCTGGTAAACTTGCCGCAAATGTTTTAGTTACTTCAGTAAATACCATTACGATTAACCTCAATCAAAACCACAAGAAAAAAGAATAGCAACCCTAAAGCAGAAGTGCAAGCCTATTTTGTTCTTCAAATCTATTTTTTATTATTAAAGGGAGCGAGCATTTATAATTTACCTCCACAGTCAATACGTTTTAATTACTCACTTTCTTTGTAAAGTGCTAATCCTGCTGGAGCTTGAGCAACTGGCATTATCTCTAGTGAATTGACATTAAAATGTGCTGGCGTATTAACTAACCAAGAAATGGTATTTGCAATATCTTCTGGTGTTATATAATCAATACCTTTGTATACAGCGGCTGCTTGATCATTATTGCCATGAAACCTGACATTAGAAAATTCAGTGCCTCCACATAACCCTGGTTCAATATTGGTGACTCTGATTTTTTTTCCTAAAAGATCAGTGCGTAAATTAGCGCTAAATTGTTTTACAAATGCTTTTGTTGCACCGTATACATTTCCACCTTTATAAGCATAGGTACCAGCTACTGAGCCAATATTAATAATGTAACCAAAGTTGCGCTCAACCATACTAGGTAAAATTTGATGAGTTAAATGAATTAATCCCATTATATTAGTTTGAATCATTGTTTCCCAATCATTGAAATCAGCTTGATAAGCTGGTTCTAATCCTAAAGCCAATCCTGCATTGTTAATTAAAATATCGATAGGTTGAAATGCTTTAGGAAGCTGTAACAATATTGATTCTATTGCATCTTTTTTTGTAACATCCAAGGTTAAAAAGGTAAAGTTTATTCCTAATTCATCTGCTAATTTTTGTAACTTATCTCCACGTCGAGCAACACCAATCACTTTATAGCCGTCAGCAACGAGCTTACGACAAATTGCTTGACCAAATCCGGATGAAGCACCTGTAACTAAAGCGATATTCATAATAAGCCTCCTTATCGGTTAAACAACGGTTTACGTATATTTCCATAAACTGTGATATGCATAAACAAAAAAGATACAAATAAAAATAGAGTAAAGCACATAATTTCTTGAAATGATTTTACAAAATATTTATTTAATACCTAAAAAAACCCGCTAATTAAGCGGGTTGATATTTAATATTTCATGTAGCAGGTTCTTCTGCGGGTTCTTCATCTTTCAATGGAACAATCAATGTATCGATATGTGTATTATTAATAAGTTGACGAGCAGAAGACATTAACTTACTCCAAAAGTCTTGATGATGGCCACACACGACAAGATCAGCGCCATATTCGTGAATTGCTTCAATTAATACTTGGTCAAATTCTCCATTTCCTGAAAGAGTATGAGCAATAGGATAACCCGCATCGTCGGCCAATTTATTTAAAGCAACGTGCGCATCTTGAGTAATTCGGTCTTTCATATCATTCATATTAATATCAACCAAACCAGTATAAAGATCTGAATAATTAATACCAACATGAATCAATGATATTTGAGCATTATATGGTCTAGCCATAGAAACAGCTTTTTCGACAAGAACTTCACTTTCAGGTGATAAATCTACTGCGACTAATATATGTTTATAAGCCATGATATTTTACTCCTTCCTATTTTTAAAGCCCAAATAAATTGAAAACCAGTTCTCTATTTTTACTCCTAAATTAATTTTTGAGCAAGCCAAAAAAGTGATCCAGATAGCAAAATTGAAATTGGAAGTGTTAAAATCCAAGTTAATGCGATACTTTTGATTGTTTTACTTTGTACTCCACCACCATCAACAATCATCGTTCCAGCAACTGAGGAAGAAAGAACTTGGGTTGTTGATACTGGCATGCCAGTATAGCTTGCAATTCCAATTGATAAAGCTGTTGTGATTTGTGCTGATACTCCCTGAGCATAAGTCATGCCTTTTTTACCAATTTTTTCACCAATAGTAATAGCTACACGGCGCCATCCTATCATTGTTCCAACTGCCAATGCTGAAGCTACGGCAACGATAATCCAAACAGGCGCATATTCGACAGTTTTAAGCAGATCATTATTCAAAGATTTTAAATATTGTTTATCTTCTGGTGTCACGTTAGGTTGTTTAGCAACATGCGAAACCGTGTCAGATAAACAGAGTAATATACGTCTAGTTTGTGAACGTTGTTCTACCGTAAGTGACTGATAATCACTAATTTTATTGAATAAATTATTAGCAATCGCTAATGTGGTATATGAACGCGAATAATCACAATGATATTTATTCAAGTCGCCTTCTGGAACACTCGTATCTAACAGTGGTTGTTTACCTATTATCGTTGTTAAATCGTCATTATGGGTAACAAAATACTCTTGAATATTGTGAATAGCATTACGAGTATTTGTAATATCATAGGTAGATGCACTCATGTTAACAATAAACCCTGCTGGAGCTATGCCCATCAACACTAACATCAATAAGCCAATACCTTTCTGGCCGTCATTGGCTCCATGAGAAAAACTTACGCCAGCAGCCGAGATAATGAGCATAATACGAATCCAAAAAGGAGGTTTCTTCTTGCCATAGAGTTTTTCACGTTGCTCTGGCGTCATAAATATTCGCTCGCGTTTTTTACTACTTTTTTTACTTTGTCCTTTACGAGTCCAATATTTTCGTAGTAAAAATATCATTAGACCTGCAATCACAAGGCCAACAGCAGGGGAGACAATCAATGATAAAAAGATATGAATCATCTTAGGAATATTAAGGGCATTTATTATTGATGTATCCATAATAAATGCGTTAGCAATTGCCACGCCAATAATCGAACCAATTAGGGTATGTGAGCTTGATGCAGGAATACCTACATACCATGTTCCAAGATTCCAAATAATGGCTGCAAATAAAATAGAAAAAACCATTGCAAGCCCATGAGCAGAACTTACATTAAGTAATAAATCAGTTGGCAATAGATGGACTATAGCATAAGCAACACTCAGTCCACCAAGTAGAACACCAAAAAAGTTGAACATGCCCGCCATAAAAACAGCGAGTTGTTCTTTTAATGCTCTTGTGTAGATTACAGTCGCAACGGCATTAGCTGTGTCATGAAATCCATTAATTGCTTCATAAAAAAGGACAAAAAACAGCGCCAAAAATAAAAATAGAATGGTCGAAAATTCTAATTCAGCAAATAGAGGTAACATAATATATCTTTCTGTTGTTAATATCGGCCCTATTATCCTTGAGAATAGGGCAATGAGCAAAACAAATTTTAAATTTTTCGTTTTGCATAACGCTCAGCTAAAATAGCACAAACCATTAATTGAACTTGATGAAAAATCATTAATGGTAAAATGATTATCCCTGTTATAGACATTGGGAAAATAATACTAGCCATTGGAATGCCGCTTGCTAAGCTTTTTTTCGAGCCACAAAATACAATAGTAATTTCGTCTTCTTTACTAAAGCCAAGTAATCTTGAAACATAGGTTGTTATTAACAAGACAATAGTTAATAACATAATAGAATAAAAAATAATTTCTAAAAGTGATAAAAAGCTAATTTGAGACCAAATGCCATTTGCGACGGCATCACTAAAGGCAACATATACAACTAATAAAATTGAGAGGCGATCAATTTTAGAAATAATACTTTTATATTTATCCACCCATTTACTAATGAAATACCTTGATAAATGACCCAGTATAAATGGCAACATAAGTTTAAGCATGATAGAGATAATAGCATCTAGCATATTCATAGAATTCGAGGCTTGGGTATGCATCAATAAGCCAACCAAAATAGGGGTAATAAATACGCCTAAAAATGTTGACGCTGAGGCGCTACAAATAGCCGCAGCAACATTACCTTTTGCTATAGAGGTAAAGGCTATAGCGGATTGAACAGTTGCGGGTAGTACACAAAGATAAACAAAACCTAAATAAAGATTTTGCGGTAAAAAAGTGGGAACCAATATTTGCATCATTACTCCTAGAACAGGAAAGATAACAAAAGTGGTCATAAAAATAACTAAATGTAACCGCCAATTTTTTATACCAATAACAATCGCTTGGAAAGAAAGCTTGGCGCCGTGCATAAAAAAGAGCAAGCCAATAGCAAAGGTAGTCAGATTTTCAAAAAAAACTTTAGTCTGCCCTTTACATGGTAAAAAACTAGCTGTAATTACGACACAAATTAACGTTAACAGAAATGGATCGATTTTAAAACGTTGTAGGATATTCATAGTTTTGCTTTTAGTCTAATTAGTAAAAAAAATCGCCACGATTGTGGCGATATTTATAGGTAATAACTTTATTCTAAGAAACTACGAAGCACATCGGAACGGCTTGGATGGCGCAACTTACGCAAGGCTTTAGCTTCAATTTGACGAATACGTTCACGAGTAACATCAAATTGTTTACCTACCTCTTCTAACGTATGGTCTGTATTCATATCTATACCAAATCGCATACGTAATACTTTCGCTTCTCTTGGCGTTAGCCCTGATAAAATATCACGTGTTGCACTACGCAAGCTTTCAGATGTCGCTGCATCTAACGGTTGCTCAAGAGCGGTATCCTCAATAAAATCACCTAAATGCGAGTCTTCATCGTCCCCAACTGGTGTTTCCATTGAGATTGGCTCTTTAGCAATCTTAAGTACCTTACGAATTTTGTCTTCTGGCATTTGCATTCGTTCGGATAACTCTTCAGGTGTTGGTTCACGACCAATTTCTTGTAACATTTGGCGTGAAATACGGTTTAATTTATTGATTGTTTCAATCATATGTACCGGAATACGAATTGTTCTTGCTTGGTCAGCAATTGAACGAGTAATGGCTTGCCTTATCCACCAAGTCGCATAAGTCGAGAACTTATAACCACGACGATATTCAAATTTATCGACCGCTTTCATCAAACCAATATTACCTTCTTGGATAAGATCCAAGAATTGTAACCCACGATTCGTATATTTTTTTGCAATGGAAATAACTAAACGCAAGTTAGCTTCCACCATCTCTTTCTTGGCGCGACGGGCTTTAGCTTCACCAATAGACATCCGTCTATTAATATCTTTAATCTGTTCAATAGATAGACTAGTTTCTGTTTCAATTTGTTGCAATAAGTTAACCTGAACTTGGATTGGTTCTTCAAACTGTTTCAAACTTACAGCAAATGCGCCTTTAGCTGTGAGCGCTTTTTCATACCAGCTCATATTATTTTCGTTACCGGTAAAATACGTCATAAACTGTTTTTTCGGCATTTTGCATTGTTCAACACAAAGCTTCATAATCACGCGTTCATGTGCTCGGACTCGCTCCATCATACTGCGCATATTATTAACGAGAATATCAAACTGCTTAGCGACTAAACGAAATTGCTTGAATATTTCTGATAGATTTTCGATCTCTTTTTGTGCTTTGTTATGAGCTCGGCCATATTTTTTGATCGCATCAGACGTTTTATCGTGTTGCTCTTTTAATTCAGCAAATTTAGCTCTGGCAACTTCAGGATCAATAGAAACATCATCATCGGTTGAAGAGTCTCCTTCTTCATCCTCATTTTCATCGTCACTATCATCAATTTCAATTTCAGATTCACTAACTTCTAAATCTTCTGGCAATTCGTCTGTCACTTCTTCAGCATTTGGGTCAACAAAGCCTGTAATCAAATCAGATAAACGAACTTGGCCACTTTCGATTAAATTATATTGCTCTAAAAGATAAGTAATTGCTTCTGGATATTCTGATACTGAAGTTTGAACTTGATTGATACCATCTTCAATACGTTTAGCAATATCAATTTCGCCTTCGCGTGTTAGTAGTTCAACCGCGCCCATTTCTCGCATATACATACGAACAGGATCAGTTGTTCTACCAATTTCTGATTCAACATTAGATAATACTAAGGCAGTTGCAGCTTCAACAGCCTCTTCATCAGGGACATTATCTGAAAGTAATAGTTCATCAGAGTCTGGGGCTTCTTCAAGCACTTGAATCCCCATGTCATTAATCATTTGGATAATATCTTCAATCTGATCTGAATCAATAATCTCTTCCGGCAAGTGATCGTTGACATCAGCATAGGTTAAATATCCTAGCTCCTTACCTCGAATGATCAGGAGTTTTAGCTGTGATTGAGAATTTTGCTCCATAAAAGGTATCCACTTTAGTTATTTGGTCATCTATATTATATATGTAGACTAATAGTTGGAGTCTACATATAGCCTATATATTTAGTCTTTTCTTGATAAAACAAGTATTAAAGTCGCCAATTCTTTTTTCTCTGCGGCACTTAAGCCAGAGACTCTCTCTTTTGCGATCAGTTCATCTTGCCTTTGGGCGAGTATATTATCATACAACTCTTTTAAAGTATGTGAAAAAGTTGAGCTTATTTCATCATCTTGATAATGGTGCTCCCATGTTGATAAACGGCTTAACTGTTTGTAAAACGGCCTGTCTATGCATTCTGTTAATATTTGTGCTGTTGTTATATTGGGATAACGTTGGCATAATTCAAGCAATTCGATAAAAATCTCAATTCCAGCCATGTTAACTTGACGAATTGCATTGAGATCAGAAACTTGCTCAGCAAGATTTGGGTATTGAAGTAATAAACCAATTAAAATGCGCATCGTAGTTAATTTTATTTGTGTTCTAGGTGTATTTTCATTGGCTTTTTCATCTTTTTTAGAACGATTTTCATTTAACAATTGTTCTAGTTGAGAAACATCAAGTAAACCTAAATAATTACCTAATTTTTGTAATAAATTTAATCTGAAAGCTTTTGCTCTAATTTGATCAAGCAACGGTAAAGCTAGCGAACTTAATTTCGCTTTTCCTTCAGCCGTTTTTAAATCAACTTGCTTTAAAAGCTCATCAAATAAAAATTTTGATAGATTTGGCGCTTCATTTAAATATTTTTCAAAACCCTCTTTACCAACTTTACGCACAAAAGTATCCGGATCTTCATCTTGAGGTAAAAAAGCAAAGGTAATTTTCTTTCCATCGATTAAACAAGGTAATAAAACGTTCAAAGCTCGCCAAGCAGCGTTTCGTCCAGCATTATCACCATCATAACAAAATATGACCGAATCTGTAGCTCTAAACAGTAATTTAATATGTTCTTCTGATGTTGCCGTGCCTAAAGCGGCAACAGCATAATCAATGCCATATTGAGCAAGCGAAACCACATCCATATAACCTTCAACCACTACAAGTTGCTGAGGGTTACGATTAACTTCAAGTGTTTCATAAAGTCCATATAGCTGAAAACCTTTATGAAAAATAGGCGTTTCTGGTGAATTAATATATTTTGCAGGATCATTAATGATAGTTCGCCCACCAAATGCTATAACATTTCCTTGCCTATCTCGAATAGGAAACATGATTCGCCCGCGAAAACGGTCATATTGGTTACGGCTATCATTGGTTACTAACATACCCGCTTGCTGATAAAGTGCAGCTTCAGCTTTTGTTTTAACCACATTTTGTGATGTTAATCGCCATTCATTAGGCACAAAACCAATTTTATATCTGGCGATAATTTCGGCATTAAGCCCTCTTTGTTCAAGATATTTATGGGCTTCTATGGATGTTGGCAAGGCCAATTGCTGTTGATAAAAATTAGTAATTTTAGCCATTAATGCATACAAGTCACGGCGCACATTTCTAGATTCGATATGCTTTGATTGATCTATTTGACTATTATCAGTATCAATATAAGGTACCTGAATACCTTGCATGCTAGCTAATTCTTCAATAGCTTCAGGGAAAGATAACCGTTCATATTGCATTAAAAAATTAACAACAGATCCAGAGGCACCACACCCAAAACAATAATAAATCTGCTTTTTCTCATTAAGTGAAAAAGAGGCTGTTTTCTCATCATGAAAAGGGCAACAACCAAAATAATTATTCCCTTTTTTTTTCATTTTGACGCGCTTGCTAATGACATCCAAAATATTGGTTCGAGCAATTAGATCTAAGGTGAAATCGCGAGGAATAAAACCTTTCATGATAAATTTTAACCAATTTTACTGTTACAGAAAGGCAACAAGCCGTATTAAAAATACGGCTTGTTAGAATTCTTTATATTAGAAGATAACAAATTGATTTTAATATCAATTCCAACTTTCAGTATAAATAATTTTAAAACTATTAATATAGACGAGTGCGACGAGCGTTTTCTCTTTCTAATTTCTTAGCATGACGTTTAACAGCTGCAGCTTTTGCTCGTTTACGAATAGTGGTTGGTTTTTCGTAAAATTCACGATTACGAACTTCAGCTAAAACTCCTGCTTTTTCACAAGAACGTTTGAAACGACGTAATGCTACATCGAAAGGTTCATTTTCACGTACTTTAATTACTGGCATGTGCCTCTCACCTCAAATTTGTTTAATATCACAAGGGACTAAAATTTAGTGCGTAATTTTACTCCTAATCGATATATGTTGTAAAGTAAAAAATAGAATTATTATCAGACTACAAATTAATTTGCTAATCAAAATATAGCGTCAGATAATAAATCAAATCTCACTAAGAATAAACAGGAGTTTTTCATGCCATCATTTACAGGTCAATACCCACAACGCCGCTTACGTCGTAACCGAGTTCATGACTTTAGTCGTCGTATGGTTGCTGAGCATAGCTTAACAGTTAATGACCTAATTTATCCCGTTTTTATTGTTGAAGGGAATAATACAACTGAACGGGTAAGTTCAATGCCAAACGTTAATCGAATGAGTATTGATGTATTATTAAAAGAAGCGGAACAAGTAGTTAAATTAGGGATCCCTGTCCTTTCATTATTTCCTGCTATTGATCCGATAAAAAAATCATTGCTAGCGCAAGAAGCGTATAATGAAAATGGATTAGTACCAAAAGCTATCCGAGCATTAAAAAAAGAATTCCCAGAGCTAGGCATACTCACCGATGTTGCTCTTGATCCTTATACTACACATGGACAAGATGGAATTATTGATGAACACGGATATGTACAAAATGATATTTCCGTTCAAACGCTTACTAAACAAGCGTTAATGCAAGCAGAAGCAGGTGCTGACATTATAGCACCAAGCGATATGATGGATGGACGCATTGGTGCAATACGTGATGAACTAGAAAAACAAGGCTTTGTTAATACGCAAATTATGGCTTATTCAGCAAAATATGCATCAAGTTTTTATGGACCTTTTCGCGATGCGGTCGGTTCTGCTAAAAATATAAAAGGCAGCAATAAAAAAACTTACCAACTCGATCCAGCGAATAGTAGTGAAGCATTACAAGAAATTTATCAAGATTTAAGTGAGGGTGCAGATATGGTCATGGTTAAACCAGGCATGCCTTATCTTGATATAGTTCGAAGAGTGAAAGAAACTTTCGCTGTGCCCACATTTGCTTATCAAGTATCTGGGGAATATGCCATGTTAACAGCAGCAATCCAAAACGGTTGGTTAGATGAAAAATTAGCAATTATGGAATCTTTACTTTGTTTTAAACGCGCTGGTGCAGATGGTGTTTTAACCTATTTTGCTAAACAAGTCGCTGAGTGGTTACATCAAAAATAACAATATTTGTTTAAATGTTGATAAATCCTTTTCTAGTTCAAGGTGATTATATAAAGAAGCTAAATTAATTAGCAGTTTTGTTGTTTGTTTATAATACTTTTATAAACAAAAGTTACCTTTTATCAATATGCAACAACACTGAAAGCCCAAAATAAGCCATGTTGTTTTTATTTCGGCTCGCTAAGATTCTCTTATTTTAAAAAAAATTTGAGTTATCAACTAAAATGAGCGAGCCGATGTATGGGAAAAATTGATTAAATCATCAATTAGTATTTTTTCCCAGTTTTGGGCGATTGACTCATTGTGGGATGAGTAGCTCCAACTTACCATCATCGTCAATGAGCATAGCTTTTAGTTGTAGCCATTACGCTGATCGCAGATGGCTGCCTAATTTTTTATGATATTTATCATGGCATAACTATTCGTCCATCTCTGAATTAAGGCGCTTTTCGATAGCCAGTTTATTAAAAATAACCATTAACTTATCTAAGTCGTCTTGAGTTTTTCTATTGTTAGCTAATTTTGCTAGTAGATATTATGAATATTTTTTATCCATTTTTATTTGTCTGTTTTTTATATTACAATATGTTAACAATAAGCAAATACACAAAATTATTTACAAGATCGATAAAATTTTAAAGCTACGCTAAAATTTGGAATTACATATTTTTTAAATGTGCTATGGCAATTAAATCCAATGTTAATAACTAAGTAAACTTGCTAATTTTGGTTATTACAAGAGCCATAACCCAAATAAAGGTATATGATATGAGGCACATCATTTATCGTTCTGATGTTAAACCGACACTCAAACAAGCAATTACCCTTTATCGTCATTGTTCGTTAGGTGAACGTCGTCCTCTTACCGATACTGCACGCTTTCAAGCTATGTTAGATAATGCTAATTTGGTGATAACCGCTTGGCATGATGAGAAATTGATTGGCATTGCGCGTTGTTTAACTGATTTTGTTTATATTACTTATTTGGCAGATCTTGCAGTGGATGAAAATTACCAACGACAAGGTATCGGTAAGCAATTAATTCAAGAAGTGAAAAACAATACTGGTAAATCATGTTCAATTACTCTACTGGCTGCACCACAGTCAGTTGATTATTATGCTTATATCGGTTTTAATGCGCATCCTTCCGCTTGGATTTTAAGAGAAAATTAAAATGAGAATCATCTTAGCATCAACATCTCAATCACGTAAAAAAGTGCTTGAAAAATTAGCTATTCCTTTTGAATGTGTGCCACCGATTTGTGACGAGACGCCACTTAAAGGCGAATCAGCCGAGCAGTTAGTCGTTCGTTTAGCCCAAATGAAAGCACAATCATTAGTTACTAGCTATCCCAATAGTTTAATTATTGGTTCAGATCAGGTGGGGGTGTTAGACGGTAATATTGTTTGTAAACCGCATACGGTTGATAATGCCCGCAAACAGCTTCGACAAAGCAGTAGTAAAGCTTTCTATTTTTATACTGGTATGACAGTAATTAATACCAAAACTCAACAACAAACCACCATTTGCGAACCGTTTAAAGTGACCTTTCGACATTTAACTGATTCAGAAATTGATGCCTACATTAGCAAAGAGATGCCTTTACAATGCGCTGGTAGTTTTAAATGTGATGAGTTAGGTATTACCTTATTTGATAAACTAGAAGGTAATGATATTAATTCGTTAGTCGGGTTACCACTGTTAAAACTAAATAAAATTATGATTGAAATGGGTTGTAATCCACTATTGTTGTAAAGCACACAAGTTAAATTCCCCCATTTTGACTTAGCGTTGTGTTAATCGACTTATTTAATCAATAAATTTTCCAGCCGACATTTTCAAAATTGTTTGGCTATAACTAGCTACATCATTATCATGGGTGACAATTAATAAGGCTGTGCCTTGCTGGTTAATTTCGGTTAATAGTTGCATGATATCCGCCGAGCTTTCGTCATCAAGATCACTGGTTGGTTCGTCAGCTATAATGATTTGTGGACGACAAATTAATGCACGTAAAATAGCAACTCTCCGCATTTCACCACCAGACATATTGGCGGGATAAGCATCTTGTAAATAACTTATTTTAGCTTTTTTAAGCAGGCTTTGTGCGTAACTTAGGCTGTTATCATTGGAACGCTTAGTTAAATAGAAAGGCAAGCGGATATTATCTAGCGCAGTTAAATTAGGGAGTAAACTACTACCTTGTGGAATATAACCAATATGTTGATTGCGAAATGCCGATACCTGTTGATCATTAAGTTCAAATAAGTTGGTTTCATTAATGGTGATTTTGCCTTGTGTTGGTGTGAGTAATCCTGCAATCATGTTAAGTAATGTTGTTTTACCGCTGCCCGATTTACCCATAATGCAAATAAAGTCATTTTTTTTCATTGAAAAACTGACATTATTTACTGCTGAAAAGGTTTGCTGGCCACGGTAATAATCTTTACGTAGATTTTTGA
Organism: Gilliamella sp. HK2; assembly: GCF_001690265.1. NCBI lineage: Bacteria > Pseudomonadati > Pseudomonadota > Gammaproteobacteria > Orbales > Orbaceae > Gilliamella > Gilliamella sp. HK2. The sequence goes on along the minus strand of NZ_LZGV01000088.1, from coordinate 69,683 downwards.
CATTTAGTAACATTATTCGCCCTCTCTAAGCGTACTGTAAGTATCAAATTTAGTCATAGATAATGCACTATAGGTACTTGATAACGGGGCAATGATTAACGTAAGAATAAAAACTATTATTGCATATAATAGTGCATCAAATAATGAAATATTCATACACGGCAAACCGATTGATTGACAAATTAATAAGCTAAATGCATAGAGTAACACTGTTGCGATTATGATGCCGGCAATACCACCTAATGCACTGATTATTAAAGATTCTCGTAACAACATTTTGACTAGATCACGGCGTGAAGCGCCTAATATTCGTAATAAACTGATTTCGCGTTTCCGTTCATTAAGTGAAGATGAAAAAATAACAAAGATCACAATAATTGCCAGAATCCAAAAAATAGCCGATAGACTATAAACAATAGTTGAAAAGCTGGTTAACCATTTAGATATATTGCTTAACATGCCTTTAGTCATGATAAAGTCAATATTATAGTCAATAGCATATTTAGGCATAATTTGATTAACAATGTCTTTAGACTGATAATCAGAATTAACTTTGATAAAAATTGACGAAGCATAATCTGCAAAATGGTCAATATCGCCCTCAATTAACTTAGCTTCTTTCATTAATGATTGCGCTGCTTGCATGGTCATAAAGACTGACGTGTCGAAGCCCATACCGGTACTATCCATTTTTGCAGCGATTTTAAATGGGTGATTAAAAAACATGATTTCACTGCCTGCATTAGCACTAATTTTTGAACCGACAACGACTTGATTGTCAGTAAGAGGTGCTGAGAGTTGTGATTGCAACCAAGGTTTAATCACAAAATCACTATGCTGATCAAAACCAATTAATTGGACTTTAGATGAACAACAACCTGCATTTAGCGATGCAATAAATAGTTGTGGTGAAATAGCATCGATGCCTTTGATCGCTTTTATTTTATCGATCAAATCAACTTTTAAATAAAAACTACTCGGTTCACCACGCAATAAGGCAACTTCTAAATTTTTTTCATAACCATGGGGGACAATAAGAATATCAGCTCCTAACCGATTCGCCATGCCAGTAATACCCAAGCTAAGGTTTTTCATTAGCACGCTACCACCAAACAGTGTTGCAGAAAAAAGCATGATAATGATAATCAAACAGCAACTGCGAAATGGTCGTCGCTGTATATTGCGCCACGCTAAATTTGCCATAGTGATCGGTTTTTCTTGCATGTTAACTTCCTGCTGGTGTAATTAAAAAGTATCTTTTTTTATGCCGAATAAAGATAAATAAGCGTTTAGCCTTTAAAAGTTAAATTGTCGATTTTTAGTCTTTTTATTTAAATAATAAGTGTTAATGATAGCAATAATAAATAATAAACTAGATAATAACACTAAGGCTGGTTTTGCCCCCATATTACATCGCATCATTTCGTTAGAGCAAACGCCAATTAAAATGGTTGGAATTGCTATGGCTAATAACGAAATACAGGCAAGTGCCATACTTAATCCCATGCGAACAAAGGCAGTACTGCTAATTAATAGCAATGTGCCAATAGTTATCACTAAACAACCAATACCGATTTCAGCTCTGGCTGTCCAAAAACATTTCATGATTTTTCCTGTACTAGCATGCATGTGCCCACTATGCGCAAGCTCACTACTAGTGCTACTCATTGTATCAATCGGTGTGGTTACAGCTTCAGGCGGTGGACAAACTGGCAATATATATAATGGAAATAAAATAATTAACACACCAATAACGATAAAAATACTTGACGAAATAATACGATTTTTCATATACGACAACCCATTGTTGATTAGTTGTTTATAACACGCGCAATTTTGCCGTGCTCAAGTACTACTGTAGTTTGAGCATGTTTTGACACTTCTGGAGAGTGAGTAACGACTATTATTGTGCTACCTTCTTCGTGTAGCTGATGCAGTAAATTCATGACCATCGTTTCATTACTTTCATCTAGATTACCAGTTGGCTCATCGGCCAAAATTAATTTGGGGTAATTAATCAATGCTCTGGCAATACATACACGCTGCTGTTCACCGCCTGATAGCTGCCTTGGTAAGTGTTTAGCTCGTGCAGCAAGCCCAACTCGTTCTAATGCTTGCATAGCTTCTTTTTCATCAACCATGCTGTGATAATATTGTGCAACCATCACATTTTCTAAAGCAGTTAAATATGATACTAAGTGAAATTGTTGAAATATTAGTCCTATCTTATCTCGGCGAATTTCGGTCAATTCGGGCAAAGAAAGTTGAGTAATATCTTGCCCATCCAAAATGACTGAGCCCAATGAAGGCTTATCCATGCAACCAATGATATTCATCAAAGTGGTTTTACCACTGCCTGATGGTCCCATAATTGATAACCATTTGCCTTCTTCAACCGTTAGATTCACTTCAGACAGCGCATGGAGCGAACCATAAATCTTAGACACATTGTTTACTTCGAGTATATTCATACTTTATATCCTATTCGCCACGCAACACTAACGCAGGCTCTATTTCAAGTGCACGTTTTACTGGAATTAAACATGCAATGACTGTTACTATCGTTGAAATAATAATCGTGGTTGGGATTAAATAAAACTCAATAATAACGGAGCGCCCAAACACACTACTGCTTATGATTTGAGCAAAAATAAGCCCGCAAATAGCACCTATAATTCCTCCTACGACACCTAAAACTAATCCTTCAGCTAAAAACTCTTTGGCAATACTTATATTATTTGCGCCTATTGCTTTTTTAAGACCAATTTCTTGACGGCGCTCCATAACCACTGTCATCATGGTGGTAGCAACACAAATCATGGTAAGTATCAGCACGATAAAAGTAACTAAGTAAAGTAATGAAGATAGTTTACCTAATACCGAAGATTCCGATTTTATTACCCATTTAATTAAATGAGGCTCAAGTGTTGTCATTTGGTTTTTAATGACTTCAATGTAGTGTTGTAACTCAGATTCTGTTGCAGTAATACTGACTTCAATAACTTCAGCTTGTTCGTTTTCTTCAAGTAGTTGTTCTAGCGCATGCAAGTCAATAAAGATAAAACCATCTTCTGCCCGTCCTGTTTTAACAATACCCGTAATTTTAAGTTCTTCATCAAAACGGGAATCTTGTTTTGATTTGCCCAAAATGGGCATAGTGTTGCCAACGGTTAATTTTGCAAAATTAGCAATATCGGTACCAATAAGTATTTCATGTGAATTTTGCGGTAATGTTCCTTCAATACGCCAATAGGGGCTGGTTTTAGTAATTTGTTTAAAGTCTGTTCCCACAATCGTATAAGGTTGCTGATTGCTACGAATTAAATCATAACGAAATGGCGTGACGCCAAGCAATTTATCTTTTGGTAGAAGGTTTACCGCTTTATTGACATCAGCTATTGCCACAGTTGGTTGATTATTAGTTGGCAATAATAGAAGATTGGCGCCATAAGAACGGAATTCTTGTCCCATTTGCCGTGGTATATCATAACAAAGTGTAATCATACCAAGCAGTACAGTCGCACCTATGGCAACACCAAGTAAAGCAATAGTGATGCGCGAACAACGGCGAATAAGCGAACTCAGCACCATTTTAATGATAAAGCGTTTATTGTTATTGATCATAATACTTACCTTTCATCTTATCGGCCATGTAACACATCGGTTGGGCGTAAAAACATCATAATACGTAATGCGGGTAAGCTACCTAAAAAAGTGATTAGGCAAACCATAATTATAACTAACGGAACAATGATCATTTTAGGTTCAACAAATGAACCAAATACGGTATAACCTATAATTTGCGCAAAACCAAGGCCAATAAAATAACCCAAAACGCCGCCGAGTAAGGCAATAATCAAAATTTCAGTGAGTATTAACATAGCAACAGCCGTATTGGTTGCGCCAAGCGCTTTTAATAAACCAATTTCAGTACTTCGCTCTATTACATTGGCTGTTACCAAATTCGAAATAGCTAGAGCAGAACAAACTAGTGATAAGATAGTGAGCAATAACATTAATAATTGCGTTTTTTGTAAAATAGAGCCTTCAGACTCGGCAACCTGCATAATGGCCTTTACACGCACATTGGGCATTAACTCTTCCAATTGATAAGCAATTGAGCTGATATAAGCGGTGCAATACCATGTATCCCACTCTGTTCTGGATAAGCTATTTGGATCTTGTGCTGCTTTTCTGGCAAGTTCGTTTTCAGGTGTGGTTAATGCGCTGACTTCAACTCGTTCAACCAATCCTTTTTTATTAGCAAGATCTTGTGCCACAGGTAACGAAACAAAAAGCTGCGTATCTTCAATTCCACCACTATGAAAAATATTATTAATTTTCAATGTGATCTTTTTGTTTGTTTGAGGTGAGACGATATCGATTGAGTCTCCTAGCTCTAAATTCCACTGTTTAGCAATAGATTCCCCTACCATAACGGCTTGTATATTATCATCAGTTATAGTGTTACCTTCAATTGCCCACCATGACTTCATGGCTAATATACCTGTATCAACTTGATCACCTGTCGGTATATTAAGGTGTTTATTAAACCAAGTTCCAACTACTGTAACAGGTTTATCGTTAAAAATAGCTTGAGTTGTTAAAAAGGGCGCAAAATCAACAATATTGTAAGCCCAAAAAATCATTTTAATTTTCACAAGATCTTCTTGCTTAATATATTGTAATGTCTGTTGCCTACCATTATTGTCGAGTTGATACATTTCATTAATAATGGCATTACCACGAGGAACAATGTTTAAATTAGCACCATAAGCTTTTAATTCTTGATTAACTTTATCGCCAACATCAAACATTACATTTAACATAGCAGTAGCAAGCGAAACACCTAAAGCGATAGTTAAAGCAATAAGCAAGACTTTCTTTTTTTGGCGAACTAACACGCTTATTAACATTCTGCTAAACATTATCCAATTCCTTTTAATACGTTTTTATTTAAAACGACTTTTTTCTGCTTCAAGATTAGCAGGACGGATCACCATGTTACCATCAATAATTTCATATTTAAGTGGTACAGGATTACAACCACCAGGAAATCCAATTGTGGCAATATTCATCACTACATCACATAAAATACAAACCACTTGATCACCCCGTTGGTAATAACCACTTGCTCCACAAATATCACAAGCATCAAATCCAACACCATAAGCATTATCGCTTTTTTTTATGATAATAAAGCGAACTAAGGTACCATCGGTTGCTTGGTAGCCATAACGATGTAAATTACCATCATTGACTTTATCAAGAGAAATAACAATTAATCCATCACTATTAGGTGATATTGGTTCTGCTGGTGTAAGTTCTACTCCTTTTTCAAAAATATAACGAGCACGCGTTACGGTATAAGCGGTTATCGCCGAACCTGCCATAATCAATAGCGCATTTCTTCTATCGTTGCGCAATTGCGCTTTAAGTTTGCGAATTTGAGCAGGGTTGCTGCCTACTAATGAGGTGGTTTTTGACTTTATGAACAAGATTAAAGCTAAACCAAGCACAATTGCCATAAAAATAAAAGTGAAGCAATTAACATGGCTAAGGATAAAAATGACTAATTCCATCATCCATGGTTGTGATGAAATAAAGCGCCTAACAATTAGAATTTGTAGAATATTAATACTGTTTTGGATAGTGAAAATAATGATAGACAGTGAAGTAATGACAAAAACAAATTTAGCAGATAAGCGATCGCCGACGCGGTAAATAAATAATCCTGTTAGCAAAACAACAAGCAAAGAAAAACTATAACCAACCCATTTAAACAAGTAATCATTATTAAATATAGAATCCATCCCGACTGAAAATTCGAATGGATAGAGTATTAAATTGGGTAAGAACTGGGCACTTATCGAACCGATACCAAGCGTAAATAGGAGTGAAAATAAGATTATGCCAACGCAGTTATCAATAGTTTTTTGTAAGTAAATGCTAGCCATTAGTGGTATAGCAATTATAACCCAAAGCGTAATTACTCCAAGATCATAAAACTCACGAACCGCCAAGCCAGTATTACGTTTTAAAATGGCATAAATCAATGATGCTATCAATCCCAATATAAAACCGAACAAAATACTCTTTTTACCATAAGGAAAGGTTGATTTTACAATCGCTGCACTTAGTAGTGCCATCATCATTACAGGAACGAAAGTATTATCGGTAATATTAATAAGATATTGAAGCATATTTATTGCCTAGCTATTCCAAATGTTATTGGTGAGCACAAGCTCACCATAACTGATGATCAATTATTAAATATAATTATACTTAGTTTTTTCTAATAATTACCATGCACGCGGGATATAATCAAAGTCCCAAGAAACTTCGATTGGCTTTTTCCAAAAACGCCCCTCGACACCTGTTTCTTTATCTACGTGTAACAAATAACCTTGCTTTTCTGGATTTTCAATAATAAATGTAACTTTATATTTACCAGCACCGTCAAGCTTAATATTATTACCATAATGAGGACCATCCGATGCATTCATTGGCATAAAGTTACCTTCGATAGCTTTATCACTGCCTTGTTTTTGAATTTTATATTTAACGGTTAAATAAGGTACAAAATCGCCGACACCATAACCTAAATTATTACCTTCAGCAGCCGAGATATCCGCTTCAATATGCATATCTGATTTTGATGCAGGAAGCCCCCCCATACTAGCTGGCTCCATATCCACTGGTTGGAAATAAACAGCACCAATGTGTAATGGGCCAACAGTGACTTCATCACCAATTGGAAACTCCTCAAATCCTTTTTGTTCACCTGGTGCTGGCGCCGCTGCGTGAGCAAATGAAGATAAAGCAAGCATTGAGGCAATACTCGCTGATAAAACTAATTTTTTCATTGAAAACTCCTTCACGTTGTTTTTGACTACTTTTTATTTTCATAATATTTATGCAATATTCTAACCATACATTCCAAATGGTTTGAATTAAATAATATTAGTCATGCTTACCATTTTTTGTTTTTATGGTTGCATTGAAATTTGTAATACATAACTGACACTAACACAATAAATACCATAACAACTTGTGGTAATAAAGTTTCGATTGTTGGGTAAATACCTAATACTTCAATAGAGTGCACAAAATCAACAGGCGTAACAGTAATAATATCTGCTTCTTGGAGTTCTTTTACTCCACCTCCAGCAAAAGCTATCGCCATGATATACATCAAAATACTCGTGCCTATAAAGAAAGGTCTGATTGGTAACTTCATAGTACCAAAACGAATAACAACAAAAATAATTGCAAGAACAATCGTTCCTATCACAAGTCCATACCAAACCATATGTATGTGTTCTTTAGCTTCAGTAATCATGGCTTGATAAAATAAGATTGTTTCTGCTCCTTCTCGAAAAACAGCTAGAAAAGCAGCGAAACCTAAAGCTAAACAACTACCAGATGAAACAGCAGTTTGTACTTTTCCTTCAACATAACTCTTCCAAACTTCAGCTTCTGCCTTTGAAAACATCCAATTACTAATAAAAAATAACACTATAGTTGCCAAAAGCATAGCAACGCCTTCAATAATTTCTTGATTTGCACCACTGATATCAAACACAGTATAAAGAGCAATAGCAGCTAAAATACTGGCAAAAACTGCAACAATTGCGCTCATATATACCACTTTGACCATAGCAATATTACCAGAACGCACTAAATAAGCTGATATTGCTGCAATCACTAAAATAGCTTCAAGACCTTCTCGAAAGATGATAATAAACGATGCGAATAAAACACGCCAGCCACTCTCTTTTTTACCATCCAATTCGTTAGCATCTTGATGCAGCATTTTTAAAATAGTGTCAATTTCTGCTCGAACAACTTTATTGGGAGCACCATTTGTCATTAATCGTTTAATTTTAGCAAATTGGTATTCGGTATCAGTGCCTCGTTTGCCCGAAATATAAGACATAACAGCACGCTCAACACCATGTTTTTCATAAAAGCCAAAATAAGCTTCATTAACGCGGGCTTTTGCACGTTCAGCATCTGTCATGAAATAGATATCATAAGCATCATTTAAAATTTCATCCATTTCATCAACAATGGCATTCCAACTTTCATACTTTTTTGCTTGTGCATAAGAGGTTGGCGCAAAAGCAATTAAGCTTGCAATAAATAATAAAACCAGTGTTAAATATTTTTTCATAATTATTTAATTGCCTTTTATTTTCCTAATATCAGCATACCAAGAGGCTTGCGATCTTCAGGCAATTCTAGTGCTTGAATTATGGCATCTGACTTGATGGAATGAATATAACGAGCATTTAATTTCAATGCTGCCGCAGCTAAATAAGCATTCTGACTCATTGCGCCAACAGCAGTATAATTAAAGTGAGCACTTTCTTCGGGATTTATATCAGCCAATACATTAGCATCTGACACAAAAATTAATGAATAGGCGGCTCGCTTAGTAAAATTTTGCAAACCAATGTCGGCGCGAATATCTTTATTATTAATTTCTCTTAAATAATGACCTTCCCACTCATATAAAAAAGTGCCTTTTTCACTAGCAATATAAATTCGTACATAAGGAGGCTTACCTTTAACCATTGGTACTGTCCATCCTGTTTTACCTCGGTTCAACCCACTTGCTGCCCAAAGCACTTGTGAAAGTTCCTCATCAGAAATCTTACCAGTAGGAAACCCGCCACCAGATGTTGAAGCACGTTTTTTTAAGCTTTCAAATAAGCTCATTCCATCTTTTATTTGTGGCTTAGGTAATGAAATATCGGCATAACATAACGCGAAAGGAATCAACGATGATAATAGAATTAAAGCTAATTTTCGTACATAACACGACATAGTAATACCTAATTATTTGACATTATTGGCGATATCTTATTGCTAACGGTTTCAATTATCAACATCAAATGCTAATAATTATCATTTGATATATGAAAAGTCTGCTTTTGCCATTAGCACTTTTCAAGTTAGGCTATGAAGATAATGTGATAAATTAAACAGCATTAACCGATATTTTTATTTTTTTATGTATTGAGTATATACTTTAGCAAAATTGATTTTTGAGAAATTGAGTAACAAATCTTATGCCATTATCGACATTCATTGTTTTACCTCTTTTTATTATCACAATTGTTTTTGCCTCGCTCTTTAAAAAGAAAAAATGGCAATTTTTAATCGTAACTTTATTAACGATTTTTATTGTAATGGAGCTAACTTCTATCTACTTTAGTGGTGGATTTATTGATTATCAGTTTTATGTGAATTTAAATATAAATGATATTATAGAAGGGCTATTTATTTTTAAATTGCAAGCAGTTTTGGTCATTGTAGTCTTTTTTTCTTTCATTTTTTTACTATTAAAACTCGCTAATTGGTGTAAAGGGAAATGCCGATTATTGCCTCGTGCGTTACTCGCTGTTATCGCTATATTTTCAATTAGTTACCACAATGGACCATTAAGCCGGTTATATGAAATATATCAGGTTACTAGTGCTCCGCGCGAACCATTTGAGCAAGCATTGCAATCACTCAACATGACTAATTACACCAATAAAAACCAGCTTGTTAGTCAACAAGGTAAAAATATTATTGTGTTATCATTAGAATCGTTTGAACAAGGTTTTCTCGACTTTGAAGATATTACACCTAATTTACGGCATCTTCGCCAAGATTATACTTTTTTTACCAATATGCCAATGAGCCCTGGAAGCACTTGGACGACTGCTTCCATGTATACTTATATGACAGGCATGCCATTTTTAATTGGCGGTTACACAACATCCCCATTAATGCGTGCAAACCAAACAAACTTAGTTAGTTTGGGTGATGTGCTAAAACAAGCTGGATATCAAACCCGTTATGTGATGCCTAGCCCTGATTTTGCTGGTATTGGGCATACTGCTGAGCTTTTGGGTATGCAAGTCATTTCGGAAAAAAATTACGTTGGGCAATACCCAGCAGCACCATTTGGATTATATGACAAAGATATTTTTGATGTTGCGCAAAAACAGATTACACAAATGCGTCAAAATAACCAACCATTTGCCTTATTTGTATCAACCGTTTCAACTCATGCTCCAAATGGTTTTGATGACGAAAGAATGAAATCAATTATTTCACCCAAACCAGATAATATGTCTTTTGTTGCTGCTTCATTAGATCATAATTTAGGGTTATTTATTCAACAATTAAAAGATAAAGGGGTATTAGAAAACACTGTATTTTATATTTTCCCAGATCATTTAATGATGGGATCTGGTACGCCAACCATTAATCGCCTTTCACAAAAAGAGCGCAAGCTTTATCTATTAACTAACGCAAGTATACAAGATCTACAAAAAACACCCGATCAAACCATTTACCAAATTGATTTGCCTCGTTTAATTTTAAATGGGGCACAAGTTGCAAGTAATGGCAAATTTCTAACTGACTATTTATCTGCCCCTAATTTTGATAAAAAACAGTTTATTGAAAAAAATAAAGCCAATATCGCAACGATCAATAATTCAGCACAGGTATTTAAATAGGTGCCGAAAATGGGGGTTGATACATTGCTTTTAGTTGGCTCGACCAGTTTTTTAGGGATGATTTCGCTTGGGTCTGATTTCTTTTTAGTGTTAAAAACAGCTTAAATTATCGCCGAAAAACAGCGTTATTTACTTGTTTAGATGTGATCACGGCTATTTTGATTCATATTAGCTATTGCGTTGCCGGTCTTGCGGTGCTGATTGGCACCATTCCATTGCTCTATAACACGCTACGCTATACTGGTGCCACTTACCTTATATGGCTTGGCTTTAAAGCATTATTTGCCCATAATGCGACCACTTGCTTAGTTGGCAAACAACCAACCAACTAAGCAGCTAATTTCAGTAAAATTGGCTTTTATGCAAGGTTTTTTATGTAATCTACTTAACCCTAAAGCAACGTTATTTTTTCTGGCAATTTTTACGCAAATGCTTGATGCTGAATCATCAATGATTGATAAACTTATCATTGCATTTATCATTTGGATTGAAGCCTTTTTTGGTGGCCTTTTGTGGTGTTTGTTTTTCAAAATCAAACAATACAATGGCGTTATTTTAAAATTCAATCTATTTTCGATAAATTATTCGGTAACATTTTAATTACATTAGGCGTAATAGTTGCTTAAAGTTGCTTTCGGACTTTAAGTTACTCTAATGTTGTGAACTCATATTTACTTTCAAGCACCTGTTTACCTGAAAGGTTTTGACAAAAAGACTTTCTTTTTTGAATATTCGCTCGTTAATTGTTAAACTGATAACAATTATAACTTTTATAATCGATTGCTTTTATTTACCGATTATACATTCACCGGACACTGATTTTTTTATTCGACAGGCTAATTGAAAATGGATAAATTATTACAATATGGTCGAGAAGTTCTTGAACTAGAGTTACAAGAAGCGGAAAAGTTACCTAACCGGCTTGGCAAAGATTTTATTAATGCATGCCAGCTTATCTTAACCACCAAAGGTAAGGTTGTTGTTTCAGGTATTGGAAAATCAGGACATATTGGAAAAAAAATTGCTGCATCGTTAGCAAGCACGGGCAGCCCCGCTTTTTTTATGCATCCTTCGGAAGCATTGCATGGCGATTTAGGCATGGTAACAGCCAATGATGTGGCTATTTTAATCTCTTATTCCGGACGGGCAAAAGAATTTAATATTATTCTGCCTATCCTCGCTGCAATGAATGTACCTGTAATTGCAATTACTGGCGGAGTTGATTCACCATTGGCTAAATCAGCTCAAGCTGTTTTAAATATCTCGATAGAAAAAGAGGCCTGCCCAATGGGATTAGCGCCAACATCAAGCTCAACCAACACATTATTGATGGGTGATGCGCTGGCGATTGCTGTAATGCGAGCTCGAGGTTTTAGAGAAGAAGATTTTGCTCGTTCCCACCCAGCAGGTAGTTTAGGTGCTAAATTACTTAATCATGTCAGAGATGTGATGCGAACAGGCGATCGAATACCTAAAGTTCCACAAACAGCAACGGTTCTTGATGCTATGCTAGAATTAAGTCGAACAGGTGTAGGTTTAGTTGCAATCTGTCAGAATAATAATAAAATAATTGGAGTATTTACCGATGGCGATTTACGTCGGTTATTATTGAAAAATGGTACATTACAAGATAGTATTTTGGATGTTATGACTAGCCCTGGATACCTTATCCCTGATAATTGGAAAGCGGTTGAAGCATTAAAATCCTTTAATGATCATAATATTACCGCTGCACCAGTCGTTAACAATGAGGGTGAATTAGTCGGTGCTTTAAACATTCATGATTTGCATCAAGCTGGTATTAGCTAAAACTATTAATAAATACCTATTGCCAAAAGGTACTATCTATTGAGATAATTACCGACCTAAATTTTTGTCGTTAGACGGAGATCAAAGAAAAAGTTACACAATTGAATTTTGCATGATTTTTAATCAATTCAAATTGATGTTGTGTTGTATATTTTAACCAAAATTAATAGATGATGAAACTACAATGGCAGAAAAGCGAAATATCTTTCTAATTGGCCCTATGGGGGCAGGAAAAAGCACAATAGGCCGACAAATTGCGCAACAGTTAGGCATGGATTTTTTTGACTCAGATCAAGAGATTGAGAAACGTACTGGAGCCGATATTGCATGGATTTTTGACCTAGAAGGAGAAGAGGGATTCCGTGCCAGAGAAGAGAAAGTCATTAACGAATTGACTGAAAAACAAGGCGTAGTTCTGGCAACTGGTGGTGGTTCTGTCTTATCAAAAGAGACACGCAATCGATTGTCAGCGCGTGGAATTGTTGTTTATCTTGAAACAACCATTGAAAAGCAAATGGCAAGAACACAAAAAGATAAACGTCGTCCATTACTGCAAGGCGGTAACACACCTCGTGAGCTTTATGAAGAACTTGCAGGTGAACGTGAACCTCTTTATGAAGAAATTGCCGATATTACCATTAAAACTGATGAACAAAGTGCCAAAGGTGTTGCCAGTTATATTATTGATAAAATAGAACAGATTTAAGCAACTTATTTTGGAAGTAATAGCTATTAATGAAGTAATAAACCTTTTTATAGGTTAAGGAGTAAGTATGCGTGTAGATAAAGATGACCGTTATATTTCAGAGCAACCGAGTAAGGACTCTACGCCTTCACTAAAGTTGCTAAACCTTCTTCAAAATTTTCCAAAGAAAAAGTTAGTTATCTTCGGTTCGATAGCCATTATTTTTCTATTATTGCTTGGCTTGACTATTTTTTACTCTTCTCGCGAAAATGAAGTAACAGCATTAACACCACCTACCGTTAATGATGTTACGGCAACAGAAGAAACTAACAGTTTGATTTCGAATGGACAAAGTGGTGCGGTTGTTAATGGATCTCAAACTGAAAGTTCTGATAATACAGATGATAGTTTAAGCTCAATAGATAATCTAAATTCTGAGGTTAAGGGGCACTCTAATACTATTACAACACAAAATAGCAGAACTAATGCTGGTATTTCTAATAATATAAATGTTTCACAATCAACTAATACTAAGAAAAATAATAATGATCATGATAAAAAAACAGTTAATCGTAAAGAAGAAAAAGCTGATTTAGGGAAAAAAATTAAAATAAGTAATGATCATTATGTTATTCAGCTAAGTGCATCCAAATCAGTTGAGGGTTTGAAAAAATTTATTAAACAAAATAATATAACTAATTACCATATATATAAAACTGAATACAGTTCAGGAACGTGGTTTATTTTAGTAAAAGGTGATTATTCATCAGCTAATGAAGCACGTAAAGCTATTAAATCTTTACCATCAGCACTCTTAAAAGATAAACCATGGGTTAAATCGGGTGCGGTTGTTAATAAAGAAAAAATAGAAAAATAATAAGTAATATCGTTTATTTATCCAATCAACGACAAATAGGAGTATCCGTTGAAGAAGCAACGAGCCTTTTTAAAATGGGCTGGAGGAAAGTATGAGCTTGTGGACACAATCAAACGGTATCTTCCAGAAGGCGATCTATTGATTGAGCCTTTTGTCGGAGCTGGTTCTGTGTTTTTAAATACAAACTACGAAAACTATATTTTAGCGGATATCAATCAAGACTTAATTTCACTATATACCTTGTTACAATCAACTCCAGATCAATTTATTCGTGATCTCAGATTGCTTTTTACTACTCAAAATAATCAACCTGATGCGTTTTATCAGCTTAGAGATGTATTTAATCATAGTAAAGATCGATATTTTAGATCATTATTATTTGTTTATTTAAACCGACATTGTTATAACGGTCTGTGCCGTTATAATAATAGTGGATTATTTAATGTGCCATTTGGGCGTTATAAAACCATTTATTTTCCTGAAAAAGAACTTTATTTTTTTGCAGAAAAAGCACAAAAAGCGAAATTTATTTGCGCACCTTATCATGAGGTCATGAAGAAGGCAGAAAGAAATTCGGTTATTTATTGTGATCCTCCCTACATATCCCCAAATCAATCAGTAGGGTTTACAGCTTATTATTCAAATATTTTTGGATTTGAAGAACATAAAAACTTGTCGAAATTGGCTGAAACTATAGCATATAAAAAGAATATACCCGTGCTAGTATCTAATCATTATACTGATTACACAATGACTCTTTATAGCAAAGCAAGCGAGCTTTATCGCGCAGAAATGCGTCGTTCAATTAGCTGTGCAGGTGAGGGTCGTAAAAAAATTGATGAGATTTTAGCGCTCTATAAAAAGTCATAATCAGGCTTGAATATAAAATGAGTTATCATGAGGTAGGTTATGAGAAAATTTATTATTGCTCCATCAATATTGTCAGCTGATTTTGCGCGCCTTGGTGAAGATGCACAAAAGGTCATTGACGCTGGAGCCGATGTTATCCATTTTGATGTTATGGATAACCATTTTGTACCTAATCTAACAATGGGAGCGATGTTTTGTAAAGCACTGCGAGATTATGGCATTAGCGCACCTATTGATGTGCATTTGATGGCATCTCCTGTTGAAGAGCTAATAGTCTCATTTGCTAAAGCTGGTGCTACTAATATCTCTATTCATCCAGAAGCGACGATTCATTTAGATCGTTCATTACAATTAATTAAAGATCATGGTTGTACGGCAGGTATTGTACTAAATCCAGCCACACCACTGGATTATTTAGATTATGTCATGGACAAAATTGATATTATTTTGTTGATGAGCGTTAATCCTGGCTTTGGGGGGCAATCTTTTATTCCCGCAACCTTGAAAAAATTACAACAAGTTAAACAACGTATAATTGCATCAGGATTAAATATTCGTTTAGAAATTGACGGTGGGGTAAAAGTAGAAAATATTGCTGAAATAGCTAAAGCAGGTGCAGATATGTTTGTTGCTGGTTCGGCGATCTTTAATCAGCCTAATTATAAAACAGTTATTGATGCAATGCGTAAGGAGCTAGCAGGAGTTATACATGAATAAACTAGACAATATTCAAGCGATAGCATTCGATTTAGATGGTACATTAGTTGATAGCGTACCAGGGCTAGCATTGGCGACACAAAATATGCTAGCGGAGTTGAATTTACCAACCATCAGCAATGAGCAGATCAAAAATTTCGTTGGTAATGGTATTGATGTCATGCTAGAACGTGTTTTTAAAGCCATTAGTATTGAGCCATCAAAAGAACTATTCGCCAAAGCCAAGATATTATTTAACCAACATTATGATAAAGCTATTGATGCCGAAACTAGGCTGTTTCCGAATGTTAAAGAAACTTTAAAAGTGCTTTATGATAATCATTATCCACTTGCATTAGTGACCAATAAGCCAGCCCAATTTTTACCTGCATTACTAGCGTCATTAGGCATAAAAGAGTTCTTTTCGCTAGTGCTTGGCGGTGGAGATGTGATTAAATTAAAACCACATCCAGCGCCTTTGTATCAAGTAATGGCGAAATTTGGATTGTTTAGCGATCAGTTACTTTTTGTTGGTGATTCGAAAAACGATATCACTGCTGCGCAAAATGCCAACTGCCCAACTGTTGCCTTAAGCTATGGCTATAATTATGGCGTTTCAATTGCTACTAGCAATCCCGATTTTTTATTTGACGATTTTAAAGATATATTAACAATTCTACCTCAGCCAAAAACTGATGCAAAAAAATAATGAGTATAAATTAGGAATAAATTATGAGTAAACCGATTGTATTTAGTGGCGCTCAGCCATCAGGGGAACTAACACTTGGCAACTACTTAGGTGCTTTAAAAAATTGGGTGTCTTTGCAAAACGAATATGATTGCGTTTATTGTATTGTTAATCAGCATGCAATTACCGTACGTCAAGATCCAAACAAATTACGTAAAGCCACATTAGATACACTAGCGCTTTATTTAGCTTGTGGTATCGATCCACAAAAAAGCACTATTTTTGTACAATCACATGTGCCTGCACATGCAGAGTTAGGCTGGGCTTTAAATTGCTACACCTATTTTGGTGAACTCAGCCGTATGACGCAATTTAAAGATAAGTCATCACGCCATTCAGAGAATATCAATGCAGGGCTATTTGATTATCCTGTGCTTATGGCTGCTGATATTTTACTCTATCAAGCAAACTTAGTTCCTGTTGGTGATGATCAAAAACAGCATCTTGAACTATGCCGTGATATTGCTATGCGTTTTAATGCGCTTTATGGTGATATTTTTACTGTTCCTGAGCCGTTTATTGCCAAGGTTGGTGCGCGCGTTATGTCATTGCAGGAGCCGACTAAGAAAATGTCTAAATCAGATGAAAACCGTAATAATGTGATTGGGTTACTCGAAAATCCAAAAGACATTGAGAAGAAAATTAAACGTGCGATGACTGATTCTGATGAACCACCTGTAGTACGCTATGATCTTAAAAATAAAGCTGGTGTTTCAAATCTACTTGATATTTTAACTGGTGTGACAGGTAAACCTATTGCCGAGCTTGAAAAAGAGTTTGAAGGTAAAATGTATGGTCACCTCAAAACAGAAGTTGCAACGCAAGTCATTGACATGCTAACTACCTTGCAAGCTAAATATCGTGAGTATCGTGACGATGAGCATTATCTATTTTCAATCATGCAAGATGGGGCTGAGAAAGCACGTTCAAAAGCCGAGCCAACGTTGAAAAAAGTCTATGATGCAATCGGGTTTGTATAATTGCAAAATCAATAACAGATTGCGACTAAAAAATGAATGATATGCAATGGCTTTAATAACTAAGTAAATGGATAATGGTTAAAGCCATCTAAATATATAGGCTAGTTATGAAGATTATTATTCTTGGTGCAGGACAAACAGGTAGTGCACTTGCGGAATATCTTGTTACCGAAAAACAAAACGATGTTACTGTGGTGGATGAAGATCATGATAGATTGCAATCGCTACAAGAGCGTTTTGATTTACAGGTAATTTGTGGAAAATCATCCTATCCTCAGGTATTAGAAAGTGCTGGCGCTGAATCGGCCGATATGCTTGTTGCTGTAACTAACTCTGATGAAGTCAATATGATGGCCTGCCAAATTGGTCATGTCTTATTTAGTATTCCACAAAAAGTGGCTCGCATTAGAGCGCCTGAATATAATGATGAAAATTATCCTTTTTTCAATAAAGACTGTATTAATATCGATCATATTATTGCCCCAGAAAATCTTATCACTAATCATATAAGTCAATTAGTTCAATACCCTGGCTCATTGCAATTTGCTTCTTTTTATGATAACCGAGTGTGTCTAGTGGCGGTAACGGCTTATTATGGCGGTGCTTTAGTTGGCAGTGAATTATCCGAGCTCAAAGAACATTTACCTCATGTTGAAGCGCGAGTGGTTGCTATTTATCGTAAAAACCGCTTTATTCGTCCGCTTGGCTCAACCTTGGTTGAAGCGGGAGATATGGTGTATTTTATTACGCCACCAGTTAATATCAAAGCTGTAACCAGTGAACTACAACGATTAGAAAAACCTTATAAGCGAATCATTATTAGTGGTGGTGGTAGTGTTGCTGTCGCTTTAGCAAAGCGTTTGGAAAATGATTACCAAGTCAAGTTAATTGAACGCAATGCTGAGCGAGCCGAACTCATTGCCGAGCAACTGGTTAATACCACAGTGTTGCATGGTGAGTCATCCGATCAAGAATTACTTTCACAAGAGCAAGTCGAACTTACCGATCTTTTTATTGCAGTCACTGGTGACGATGAATCCAATATCATGTCATCTATGCTTGCCAAAAGAATGGGCGCAAAAAAAGTGATCGTACTAATTCAACGCCAAGCCTACCTTGAATTGATTAATGATAGTGTGATTGATATCGCAATATCGCCACAACATGCCACCATTTCAGAACTATTAAGTCATGTAAGACAAACTGGTATGGTTAAAGTCGTTTCGCTAAGGCAAGGCGAATCTGAAATTGTCGAAGTGGTTGCCAAAGGCAATAATGATACATCAAGACTGGTGGGTAAAAATATTAATGGCTTAAAACTACCTTCAGGCGCAACAATTGGAGCAGTTGTTCGTGGTGAAGATGTAATTATTATTAATACTGATTTGATGATAGAAGATAATGATCATCTAATCATCTTTTTGCCAGATAGAAAGGCAATAACAGATATTGAAAAGTTATTACAATAGCTTGTTAAAAACTGATAGTCAGTTCATAATGAATGAGTAAATTTTGACTCGGGGTGTTTTTTGTTTTGACAAAAAACTGAGATTTTACCCGTTGAACCTGATCTGGATCATGCCAGCGTAGGGAAGTCTTAGCCGTCTTAGCTTTAATTTGGCAAATTCTTCCCAATATTTTAGTTCTAAAATAACAGGGAATAAATATGTTAGACAATAAGCCATTTCAATTAGTACAAGCAACGCCTTTTATCCATCATGTAAAACAACAAAACCCATTAGTGCATTGTATTACAAATGATGTCGTGCAAAATTTTACCGCAAATGTGTTACTCGCTATTGGAGCATCACCAGCAATGATTATTGCCAAGCAAGAGGTGGAATCATTTGTCGCCATTGCGGATAGTTTATTGATTAATATTGGCACCATTAACAGTAGCACAGCCAAAAGTATGTTATTAGCAACAACCCAAGCTTTGCAAACACAAACTCCATGGGTACTTGATCCTGTCGCTGTGGGGCGGGCGCTTGATTATCGAACTGAAATTGTACGTCAATTACTATCATTAAAGCCAACAGTCATACGCGGTAATGCATCAGAAATATTAGTACTAAATGGTGAAAATGGAGCATCGAAAGGACCTGATGGTCAAAACTCAACGACATCTGCTGTACATGCAGCCAAAGCACTTGCACAAAAATATCAAACGATTGTTGCAATGACGGGGGATATTGATTATATCACTAACGGCAACATCTTATATAGCATTACTGGTGGGGATATTGCTTTAACAAAAGTAACAGGAACAGGCTGTGCACTATCTGCTATGGTAGCTGCTTTTATTGCCAATTCACCAGATCCTTTATCAGCTACCGCCTCAGCTTGTTTTATGATGAAAAAAGCAGGTCAACGTGCCAATAAACAGCAAGGATTAGGTACCTTTGCGGTATCATTACTAGATCAACTATCTCTATTTAATTCATTACATCAATAAGGGACAAGATGAAAAAGCAATTAGATTTAACGCTTTATTTGATCCTTGATCCATTATTATGTGGTGGTATTAGTGGCATGGTAAATACCACAAAAATTGCTGTTTCTAATGGGGCAACTGCAGTACAGTTAAGATCTGAACATAAGTTTAGCGGTAAAGATTGGTATTATGCCGCATTAGCATTGAAAGAAGCGCTGAATGAAACGCCCGTACCACTGTTTATTAATGATCATGTCGATATTGCTTTAGCCGTTGATGCCGATGGTGTACATATTGGACAAAGTGATCTTCCTGTTGATGCTACTCGTCAATTAATTGGCAGAGATAAATGGTTAGGATTTTCGATCGCTAATCGACGGCAACTTGATAGCGTTCCATGGCATAAGGTTGATTATATTGGTATTGGTCCTATCTTGCCAACAGCAACGAAAAAAGGTGCAGCAGTAGCACTGGGAACCGAACAATTAATTGAACTAATAGAACTAAAGCAATGTCCTGCTGTAGCTATTGGCGGTATTGATGAAAATAATGTGACTAACGTTATTCAAACAGGGATCGACGGCGTTGCTGTGGTTTCAGCTATTTGTGGTAAACAAGATATTGAGCAAGCGACGTTATCGCTCATTACTCAAATCAAGAAGGCTAAATAGGGTATACATTATGACAACAATTGCATTAACCATTGCTGGGTCAGATCCCAGCGGTGGCGCAGGAATTCAAGCCGATTTAAAAACTTTTTCGGCACTCGGGGCTTATGGCATGTCAGTTATCACTGCATTAACGGCACAAAGCACACGAGGGGTTGATGCGGTATTAGCTATTACCCCTGAATTTGTTGCAGCTCAATTCAATACGCTATATCAAGATATTCAGATTAATAGTGTAAAAATGGGAATGCTAATGAATAAAGAGATAGTTATAGCTGTTCACCACCTTCTTAGCACAAATTCTATTCCTGCTATCGTCTTAGATACTGTAATGATAGCTAAAGGAGGACATCCCTTGCTCAAATCTGATGCCATAACTGCTATTCGTGAGTTATTATTACCCTTAGCAACCATTGTTACTCCTAATATTCCTGAAGCAGCAGCACTACTTGATTGTGGTGAGGCCAAAAACGAAGATGATATGCAAAAGCAAGGGGATGAATTACTCAAATTGGGTTGCAAAGCGGTTTTAATGAAAGGCGGGCATTTGTTAGGTAGTCAAAGCCCTGATTATTTGATAACCCAAGATAATGTAATAAGAATAACTTCTCCACGAATTCAAACTAAAAATACTCACGGAACAGGTTGCACACTATCTGCAGCAATTACCGCATTATTACCCAAATATAATTTAGTAGAAGCCGTAATGCAGGCTAAAAATTATTTGCAAGGAGCCATTAGCCATGCTGATAATTTAAATATTGGTAACGGAATTGGCCCAACACACCATTTTTACCGTTGGTGGTGATAGCACAATAAATAGTCTAAAAGGGATTTAAGTTGTCAGCTATTACATATAACAACAAATCCCATATTTCAACTAATGCAAATCTTTTGCTTCACTTGTGCTACAGGTAAGTGTTCCTTTTTTTCCTTGTTCATCTTCAAAATAATCAGCCCAACAACTTTTCATTGATAAATCAATTTTTTTTATTAGCTCAATTCTACTGCCATTATAAGAGCAACTAACATAATAAGGTTCAACATCAGCTTTAAAATCGACTTCCCATATTAATTCATGTTTCTTACCTTCAACCAATCCTTTTGCTGGTTTTAAACTGACCTTTCTAGAAGGTTTACCGTGATAAACAATCATGCTACTAAACGATACCGTTAAACTATTTATATCATCAGAAACCTCCCATCCATTAGGCCTGTTTTCAACTTTTTCTTTAACCTTGATGTTTTGTGGACAATCAATTTGATAGGCATTAACAAAAAAAACCGCTCCAAACCAAGCCATAATAGCTAGAGTAACACTCAATATTTTCCTTTTCATATTATCTATCCTTCTAACAATTACCTATTAATAAAAAGATAAAAGCATTCTAAGATTTCAAAAAATCATGCTAATATCTTAAATAAAAACAATTATAATTATTTATAAGTCATTAAGCTATTTTCACCATGTTCTCTAAATTAAACGAGTTTTTTATTATTTCTGTTTTGGAGTAAGTTTTTAGCAAGGTAGCATGACGGAGATATCGCCAAAAAAGCCCTATACCATAAAATAAGACTTATCACTATCATACAAAACTCAAACTCAAACTAAAACTAAAACTAAAACTAAAACTAAAAATATCCACGATACAGATTGTACACACTTTACCAAAAGTGCAGTATTATTTCCCCAATGTAGCAATCTAGAAGAAGCCATAAAACATTTGCAAGGGGCAATTAATTTAACCATTGGCAAACGTATTGAGCCTACACATTATTTTTATCAATGATGGTAACAAATAAATGATTAGCATTAAGTTGATTTAAGACGTTTTATATAATTCTATGAAAAGTATTATTAGAACATTAAAACTTAAATTAAAATAATGTATTGAAAAAATAAACTAGGGTTTAAAATTTTAGTGGGATTTGAGTTATCGGCTATTACATATAACAATACATATAACAACAAATCCCATATTTCAACTAATGCAAGTCCTTTGCCTCACTTGTGCTACAGGTAAGTGTCCCTCTTTTTCCTTGTTCATCTTCAAAATAGTCAGCCCAGCAACTTTTCATTGATGAATCAATTTTTTTTATTAGCTCAATTCTGCTTGTACTGTAAGCGCAACTAACATAATAAGGTTCAACATCTGTGTGGTAATTAACTTCCCATATTAACTCATGTTTCTTACCAGCAACCGTTCCTTTTGCTGGTTTTAAAGCACCCATTCTAGAAGGGTTATCGTAATAAACAATCATGCTATGAAAAGAGCTACTCAGGCTATCTTTATCAGAAACCTCCCATCCATCAGGCCTGTTTTCAACTTCTTCTTTAACTTTGATGTTTTGTGGGCAATCAATCTGATAAGCATTAACAAAAAAAACCGCACTAAACCAAGCAATAATAGCCACAGTAACACTCAATATTTTACCTTTCATAGTCTATATCCTTTTCACAATAGCTTATTAATAAATAGATAAACGTATTCTAGTATTTTCCAAAATATGCTGATAATTTAAACAAATTTTTTGTTATTTCTTTTTTAAGGTAAAATTTCAGCAAGGTAGCATAACAAAGATGCTTAAGAAACCTAGTGCTATCAAATATAGAGATAGTCAGTTCGCAGTTCCAACAAACTCATAACCAGCCGCATTAATCGCAGTGATAGCGGCTTCTTGCGTAATGGAACTATTTTCGATAGCAACTTGGCGCTTAGTTAAATCAACGGTCACTTTTGCGTTTGGGTCAATGTCATTAATCGCTTTTGTTATCATTTTCACACAATGCTGGCAATTCATATTATCGACTATCAATTTCATAAAAATCTCTCTATTCCTAATGTTATTTAATAAACAACCAAACAAAATACCTATTTATAACACTAATTTTATTTGATTACATTTAGTTTTTTTCACAAAGATGATAATATTTACTTCCTTTTTACACTTATAACAAAATATTATGATGAAAAAAATAAAATATTCTTTATTGTGGATTTGCAGTTTAATCCTTGTTGGCTGTTCTGAACCTAGTTCTATCGAGCGTTGGATTGACAACCCTACTGCTAACGAAATAAAAGTCACTATTGATGGTAAAGAATTAACTATTCCAGCCAAATCGGGTGTTAATTATACATTTGAATACGGCAAACATACCTTATCGTATAATAATGATGACTTCAATTTTGTTGTAAAACCGGCTCAATTTGGAAAATTAGGTCTTATTAACCCAACACAAAGTAACTATTATTTATACACAGTCATCTATTCAACGTCTGAGTTGAATGATGAAGAATACGAAAAGATTTTAAGAGAAAAAAGAGAAATCAATAACATTCCAGCCATTATTGATGGTAAAGCGCAAGAAATAGAATTGCCAGCAAAATTAATCAATGATGTATTTATTGAACACAGCCAATATCATTGGGATTATTCTTATGATCAACCTTTTCCAAAAGAAATAACCCAAGACCTAAAATTGAAGAAAAACCAATCTTATCAAGAACGTTTTAGAAAATTATATCGTGAAAGCGACTTTATTGAATTCTTAAAAGAAGATGAAAAAGAAGACATTAGCTTCCCTTACAATCCTAAAAAGTTCAGTGAGATAAGCCAATATGTTATTCCTAAGATTGACTTAAATAACATAAAATGCGAAGCAGGTCGTCAATATATGGAAAGCCTATTAAATGACTGGAATCACCTTATGACATTAAAAGGTAGTGATTTTAAAAAACCATACGACAATTTGGCATCAAATGATGCAATGGCTAAAAGTTATCGCTCAAAAGAAAAATGTACAGAAGAAAACGATCCTGAGAAAAGTTACAGTAAAGAATTGGGGAAATTCGTTGATGCTCTTCGAGATACTCGCGATGTTAACTTTTATGTGATCAAATAATAGTCCTTGATCATTTTCAAAAAATCGAAAAAGAGGTTGCGAAATAACCTCTTTTAAAAAGAGTAAAATCATTTTAAACGGTTTTATGCCTCGAGAGCTTACAGACAAGTGTTCTTCCTATTTTTATCTCAAGGATAAAAGGCTAAAATTTTACTTTTTATGTTGTTTTATTAATTAAAATTCTTCACGCCTACTATTTACATCTTATAAAAAAATAACTATGATACGCACCATTATTAACTGCAAAGGAGAATTGATTATGATTTGTTTAACTAACCTTTGCAGGCTTATCGCAAAATAATTAAGTAGTAACACTTCTCATTTTTACTTCAATTCATTTTGCTGATCTTAGCCTGCCAATATAACCTATACCCAATACTTAAAGATAATTTTGCTTTACATTGTTAAAGTAAGCGTTGTTTTGGATTAACAATAATTAACTGTTGTGATCAAATCAATGTTAAGTGCAAAGCTGAATTTTATATGTATTATTTTAATTTATAACGTTTTTTACATGTAATTTATTCAAAAAATTTGTCTTTATACATCATCAGGGTATAACAATAATATTGATTAATATGGATTGATATATGGACAATTCTATACAGGTGCTATCTGACAAAGCATCATATATTGCATCAAAAAACACATGGATTGAAGGCGTGGCTATTGAACAGCTACTGGCAACCGCTAATTTGCCGAATATGGTTAAAGTTGTGGGCATGCCAGATCTTCATCCGGGAAAAGGCTACCCTATTGGCGCTGCTTATTTAAGCCGTGAAATCATCTACCCAACTTTAATTGGCAGTGATATTGGTTGTGGTATGGGTTTTTGGCAAACTGAAATCAATATAGCTAAATTGAGTATTGATAAATTGGAACGGCAAATTGGTAATATTGATCAGTCAAATACTCATCATAAATACAATCTTGGTACAATTGGTGGTGGTAACCATTTTGCTGAATTACAAAAGGTCAGTAAAATTTGTGATGAGTTGTTATTTAATGATTACCAACTCAATGCTAAGAAGTTGTTTTTATTAGTGCACAGTGGTTCAAGAGGATTAGGTCATGCGATTTTACAAAATCAATTATCGCGTTTTGGTAATCAAGGTTTACTTGAAAACAGTCCTGAAGCATTAGACTATCTAGCTAAGCACGATAACGCAATAGCATTTGCCAGATTAAATCGTCAAGTTGTCGCTGAAAGATTAATGGCAAACCTAAATACACAAGGGGTTGAAGTGCTAAATGGTTGTCATAATTTTCTCGAAAAAGTCATGTTGAGTGGTCAGACGTATTGGTTGCATCGTAAAGGCGCCTCTTCAGCAACAGATGAATTAGTGATTGTACCCGGATCGCGTGGGGATTATAGTTATTTAGTTAAGCCAATACAGCATGAAAATCTTCTTATGTCATTAGCCCATGGTGCGGGGCGTAAATGGCGTCGGGCCGACTGTAAAGGCAAGTTAGATAACCGCTATTCAATGCAAGAACTTAAACGAACCAAATTGGGGAGCCGTGTCATTTGTGAAGATAGCAGCTTAATTTTTGAAGAGGCGCCACAAGCTTATAAATCAATTGAGAGTGTAATTGAATCGATGCAACAAGCAAACATTGTTAAAGTGATCGCACAACTTACTCCAATATTGAATTATAAAACACAAGGAGGTCATTAATGGCATTGCTCTTTTTTTCATCTGCCAAAGGGCCTGCTGAATGCACTTTAGCTGTTGCGAAAGCCGTAACGCAATTTCTAAATGAAGCAAGTAAATTATCAGTAACAACCGAAATAGTCGAAAGCGTATTGGGCGATAAGCCCAATACTTTCCGTTCAGTGCTTATTTCAATTGAAGGCTTACAGTGTGATCAATTAATACAGCGTTGGCTTGGAACCGTACAATGGATTTGCCAAAGCCCATATCGACCAGCACATAAACGTAAAAATTGGTTTATAGGCATTACCTGCTTACAAAACCCTTCACAAATAATGGATAGTACTATTGAATTTACGACGATGAAATCATCGGGCGCTGGTGGCCAGCATGTCAACAAAACCGAATCTGCCGTTCGTGCAACACATATCGCAACGGGTATTAGTGTCAAAGTACAGACCGAACGAAGCCAACATGCCAATAAGCGATTAGCGAAATTATTATTGGTGCATAAGCTTGCTGAATATGAAAATAATTTACATCAGCAGAATAAAACTATACGCCAGCAATTTCATTACTCAGTACCAAGAGGTAACAGTAGTTTAGTTTTTTATGGCAAAGGATTTCATGAAAAAATAGAGTAACCATATTATGTAGATAACATATTTATTATCTACATAAATCAATATTTATCATAAAGTAAATATAAGGTTGCTACAACATTCTCACATAGTCTTTCCACCTTATCGTTATACAATGCCATTTTGTACAAGGATGGTGTATTTAACTATAGCAAAAAAGCAGACGTATAATTTATCCTCTGTTATAATCGCTTTTTTTTTGAACTTAATGCTATGCTTTGAAGTACATTTTAGAATTATTTTAAATCGCCTTGATTTTATCGATTTTTTTTAGCACAAATAGCAAAAAAAAAGAATATGTTAATATTTAAGGTTAAAAATTAATAGTTAATCGGCTATTTATTGAAAGGAATTAATTACCATGATACTTGATAATAATCAAAAATTAGGACTTTTTTGTCTTACATTATTTTCTGTTTTTTTCATTATTTTAATGCAAGTTCATTTAATGCCTGCAGTGATTGCAGGTTTATTAACTTATACCTTAACTCAGAAATTAGATGATTTCTTATCGCGAAAAATGATGCGCTTTAGCCATCGATCAAAATTAGTTTCGGTATTAGTCCTAACGACTCTGATTATTGGTATTTTTATTGGTGGTTTTTGGTATTTATTTGCTTGGTTTGTTGACATGGCTAAGCATCCTACCGAAACGTTAACAAATATGAAATTAGTGGTAAACAATGTAATAAACAGTCTTCCACCGAGTATTACTCATTATTTGCCAGATGATTTAGATGAAGTTAAATCCACGATAATGGTTTATCTTAAAGATCATATATTCTATCTACAATCTATCATTAAAAAAGTATTTCACGATTTAATCATATTAATTGTGGGAATGATAATTGGGTTAATTCTTGGTTATAAAGAAAATCAACGTAACGTTGATGACAACAAAGTTGTACAAAGACCACTAACTAAAGCCTTAAAAGCAAGTTTAAACCGATTAGTTGTCGTATTCCAGTATGTTGCTATGTCACAAGTTGTGATTGCATTATTTAATACAATAATGACGTCTATTTTGTTATTTATTATTCTGCCTGTGTTTGGTATTCATTTACCGTTTAGCAAAAGTTTAGTCTTAGCCACATTTGTTTTTGGACTTATTCCAATTATTGGAAACTTAATTGTTAACGCATTAATCTTTGTTGTTGCATTTACAGTATCATTCACTGTTGCGATGGCGATTATTGTTTATTTAATTTTAATTCATAAAATGGAATATGTACTTAATGCCAAAATAGTTGGAACAAAAATTCATGCAGGCATCTGTGAATTATTAATTGCGATGCTATTTTTAGAAACACTTTTTGGTGTGATTGGTTTAATCTTTGCACCTATTTTTTATGCATTTATAAAACTATCGTTAAAAGAGTTGGAAATTATTTAATTTAAATATAATCAATCTTTTGCATATTAGCGGTGATTTCATTTACGTAGACAACTATTTACAATAAATCTATTACTGGGTAATCATATCTCGATATTACCCAGCATCAATATGCTAACGAATGCCGTATTAATATTCGCATAGAGATATAACGGATATAGCTTGCCTTTCCCAAAAATAATATAGTGAAGAGTCGGCAATGCTCCATGATAAAAATAAAAGAGGATTTGAATACAAGAAAAGACAAAACAAGAAAAAACAAGTTAATTGTATCCATAAATGAAAAGAAGCCGTTCATTACCAAAGAATAATTAACTATAACGCCTAACAACCCAATAAGGCACATAAATCATATTTGCTTCCTATTGAATACATGTAGCGTAATTTTCTATACCAAGTGTGAACTCATTATGGCGTATTTACATGCTAATTTTTGATTTTATCAGTTTGAGCAATAGCTAAACACAAAATAGCTCTATATTTTTGAGTCGTATCGGAATGTAAATTTACCCATACAATAAAATCAGGAAACTAAAAGTAATACTCTATATGCTAACTAGTTTATTACTTTTGATTCCTTACTAAATTGATAATTTTATTGATTTGAATTATCGACCTTTTTAGGTAATAAAGTGAAAATTTTTGGATTTTTACCTAATAATTGCGTAGCTAAATGGTTCGTATCTTGCAATGTAATGGCTTCAATGAGATTGGCTGGCATATTTAACTCATCAAAATGGCTACCATCAGCTGCAGTTTGTGCCATTGCGGTTAACCAATAGGTAGAACTGGCCTTTTTTTCTTGATAATCAATTAACCATGATTTCTTTGCTTGCTGTAACTCATCTAAAGTCACGCCATTACGCGCTACAGATTGAATTACCTCATCTGCCAACACTGTTATAGCATGGGCTTTGTCAGGGGCTGTCGTAAAGTTTAGCCTCGCTAAATAATAGGAAGTCGGATATTTGATCAGTTGCTGCGAAAAAATAATGGTATAGACGCCAGAGGCCTGCTCTCTAACATAATAACGTAATCTTAAATTAATAATATAGTCAATCAGTTCAAGATTAAGTTGATCACGTAGCTGCCATGGTTTTTGCGCTGAGTAAAGTATACTAACCATTGATTTATCGCTACTAGCCATAGGGTATGTTTTTTGCATTGATTGATGAATTGGTATGATACCGTTATCTACCCATGCGTCTTTTTTATCAGTAGTGGGTAGACCAGCAAACCAATATTCAACTAATGGTTTAATTTCATCAATCTTAAAACGTCCAGAAATAATAATATTGGCCGATGGTGATAAAGCAAATGCACGTAAATAGTTTTGCTTTAGTTGATCTGCTGAAAAATCCCTCCAAGCACCATCAGGTGAAACTAACAAACGATCACCATGATTAAAGGCATTTTGATTGATTAAGTCTAAAAACTGCCTTTCAACGGGTTGTTTGGAATAAGCTAAGCTTAATTGTTGTTTGGTTTGGGCTAATTGTTGGGGAGCAAAATTAGCGGCGGTTAATTTCAAATAAAATAATTTAAATAATGATGCTAATTGATCATTCGGTGCCTTTCCGCGTAAACCATGATAAAGCAGTTCGGCATAAGGGGAAACACTAACTTGGTGTTGCCGACTAAATTGGTTTAATTTTGCTGAAGTATACGTTCCATAACCACTATCTTCCGCCAATCTTTGTGACCAACGCATAATACCTAATTGTTGATCGCTATCAAGAGATAATCCCCCTGGGATCTGTAATAACATTTCAACATCACCTGATAAAGTATTATCAGGGCGTGCAATAACTCGAAGCCCATTGCTTAATTGCCATTCATATGCATTGATTTCACTAATATTGTGGGTTGCTGTAATTTTTCCTTGTAATGCAGGCTTGATATCAAGGTTAACTTCTTCTTTCTTAAATGGGAACTTTCCTAACTGAGTTTGTCTAATCGTTTGCCATAATTGTTTGATTTGCTCGGCATTAACCGAATTTTGATCACTATCTGGACCAATAACTGCAATCCGTAAATTAGCGCTGTTTAGTCGCTCACCCACTATTTTTTGCAGATCGCTTGCATTAAGTGTTTTTAATATTTGTGTTGTTTGAGTTAATTGCTGTGCTTTATTTCGTATAGGTAAACTATTTGTAATATTGTTAACTAATTGATTAGCTAAATAATCATTTTGATAGTTAATTTCATTTTCTGCCTGTTGTTTTAATTTTGTTAAAATTTGGTTTTTAACTTGTTGCAATTCTATTTCTGATACAGGGCTAGTTGACATACGTTGTACTTCGGAAAACAGATGCCTCATTGTCTCTAAATACTGTTGATCTTTTGGCTGTGCAAAAAGAAGGTATTGCATACGTTTGTTATCAAATAAAATACCTTGTTGATTAATTTGAGCGCTAGGCAATATTTGATTTTCTACTAACAATGATAGCCGATGATTAAGTAACGTTAGCCAGACTAAATCAAAAATATCTTCTTTTATTCCTTGAGGTGTATTTAAAGCTGTGGGTAAATCACGTTGTAATGCGATTTGTATTAGTCGTTGCCCTTGTTCGCGATCAAGGATAACTTTAACTAGTGGCTCGTTTTGTGGTGAAAAAGCTCTTAATTGTGGAATATCAACTGGTGCATCACCTCGTGAACGCTGACCAAAAAGTGTATTAATCCATTGTTTAGCTGATTTAGTATCAAAATTTCCTACTGCAACTAAGCTCATTCTTTGTGGCTGATACCAATTGTTATAGAACGTTTTTGCTTCCTGAACCGGTGCGTTTTTTATGATATCTAACGAACCAATTGGAGCTCGATTAGCGTATAAACTTCCATGATAACGTAGTTCATCTAAGAGGGTATTAATGCGGTAAGCCACGCCTTGCCGTAAGCGCCACTCTTCAATGATAACATCGCGTTCACTTTCATAATCTTGTTGTTCAAATGAAATATGATAAGCCCAATCCGATAATACGGTTAATCCTTTTTCTAATTGTAGAGCTTCACTAGCAGGTAACGATAAGCGATATACCGTTGAATTAAAGCTGGTGGCGGCATTAATGTGAGTTCCCAAATGGATTCCATATTCTTCTAGCGATTTAAAACTAGATTTATTAGGAAAATTTTTTGTTCCCTTAAATGCCATGTGTTCAACAAAGTGAGCTAAGCCTAGTTGATTTTCATTTTCTTGCAATGAGCCACTGTGCACAATTAATCTTAACTCTAATCCTGCTTTTGAGCGAGATTGTAGATAGACAGTTAACCCGTTGTCTAATTGATAAGTTTCTATCGTAGGATTGGATTCAATTAGCGTATTTGACCAGCATAAATGGGGAAAACTAAGCAATAGGGAAAAGAAAATATAGTATAAAAAATTTTTTAACATCGAATTTAAACCTTAGATATAAACACAGTCTCAAACTCGGCATTTTGCTGTGCCAATTTTTGTATTGGTGAACTAGCCGTATCATCTAAATTGATGACTTGTTTAACATGATTTTGTATTGGTTGATGAGAAATAAAGATCATCGCGCTTTCTGGTAATTTTTTCTGTAATAGCGAAATAAGTTGATAGACACTTGGTAAATCCAGTGCCGAAGTTACTTCATCTAACAAGATTAATTCGGGCTTGTTAAGCAACACCCTAGCAAACATTAAACGTTGTTGTTCACCACCGGATAAACGGTTCCCCCAATCACTTTCGGTTTCTAGCTCATGACTCAATTTATCTAGCCCAACTAATGATAATGTTTCAAGCAACTTCTGTTGTGTAAAGCTTTTTGAGCAAGCTGGGTAAGCCAATAAATTATCCAACCTATCGTAACTAAGGCGTATTTTTTGTGGGATCCACAGATAATTATCTGTACGTTGAATAATACCTTGATAATTTGTCCAAAAACCACTAATGGTTTTTAATAGTGTTGATTTACCTATACCCGAACGTCCTTGAACCAATAACGTATCGCCTTTAGTTAACTGGATATGAGTCGATAATAGGACTTGCTGATTATCTGCACTTTTTAATATTACCTGCGCATCAAGTAGCGTATCATTATGGGTAGTTTGGGCAATTGTATTTTCAGGTAATTCATCTAAAAGCCGAACGAAATGATAAAGCCTTGTTACCGTCGCTTGCCAAATTGCAATATCTCGATATGCATAAATAAACCAACTTAATGCCGAGGAAACCTGCATAAATGCTTGTCGAATTTGCATCAAGCCACCTAAATTAATTAAGCCAGCAATAAAAGCAGGTAATGCAAAAAAAATCGGCGCTAAAGAAGATACTTGTTGGTAACCTACACTAAAAAATGAAAGATTTCTTTCATAATTCATCAAATTTTGCCAATTATGAATAATGGTTGTAAATTTGTTTTTTAACCTAGTCGTTTCTTGTTTTTCACCATGTTGGCCAGCGATTGCTTCGCTAGATTGGTAACAATGAATCAATGTCGCTCGGTAATTAGCTTCGCTTTGCTGTTTTTCGATATTAATTTTATGTAAAGGTTTACCTATAGCATGAGTGCAAATAATTCCTAGTAATGTATAGATAGCGCAAGCAAAAACCATATAACCAGGGATATGAATATCTATCGATAGTAAGGTAAAGGAAATAGCACCAGATAGTGTCCATAAAATGGCAGTAAAGGAGATTAATGTCATAAACGAACGCAAAAATGAAAGTAATAAATCTAGTGATTGTTTAATCAGTAAATTGATATCTTCAGCAATACGTTGATCGGGGTTATCAAGTTCAATATGTTTTATTTTAAGATGATAGTGATGAGAATGTTTGGATAACCATTGCTTAGTTATTTTTTCTGTCATATGGTAACGCCAAATTATTAATAGCTTCTTTTGTAAATAATCAGCGTACACAACGACCAAAATCATCATAATAATAAGAATAATAAAATCGCCCAATAAACGATAAAGATTTTGCTCGTTTAAAGCCTGTAGGGCATTATAAAAATCTCCATTCCATTGGTTTAATTTAACATTAAACCATACAGTGGATAAACTTAAAGCGATAACACTAAGTAATAATAACCAAGCCATTTTTGATGCTGAAGAACACCAAAAAGGCTTTACTAAATATAAGAATTGTTTAATTTTTTGCATGTTTATGCGGCAGTAAAATTTATATTATTGCGAAAAAAGTATAACGTTTTATGTAAATTAGAAGTCATAACCAACTTGAATCCAAAATTGGCGACCAGGAGCATAAGCATTGACAATTCTGTCATTACCTGCCGCATCAGCACCATAAACATAACGATCGGTAACATTTTTTTTATTTAAAATATTATTAATTTCTACAGAAAAATTAGCACCTTTAGCAAAAGTTGGCGCCCAACCGAGTTTAGCATCCCAACGAAGCGTACTGGCAAAGCGTTCTTTTTCGTATTTTGCCATTTTATCCCCCGTATTTGGATCGATGTGATATTGGTTACTATAACGAACCGCTTGATTTCGCGGGCTTTGCCATTGTAGTAAGTTGTAAAACGTTAAATCATAGTCTGGAATTTTGCTTGTCAGTTCGAAATTGATCTTAACGGGAATATTAAAATCGGTTGCAGGTAAATCAGATGCTTTAATTATTCTACCGTTATACCAAACTTTATCATGGCGAACATTATTTGCGGGATCATAATGCGCATAACCTAGCTCTTTAGGTGTATTGCTTTCACTTTTTTGCCACGAGATTGAAGCCGATGCAGTATGTTCAGCGTGATAAAATTCGATAGGTAGTCTATTTTTTACCACTAATGACAAAGTATCATGCGTACTGCGCCCAGAGTTATCAAAGGTTCGAACGTTTGATCGACCATTATCATATTTAGGGCGACTGCGAACTTCATCATAACTTTCACGATGTACATATTGTAATTGCCATAGACTGTTTTTTACAACCTGCTCAAAACCTAAACTAATTTCATCATTATAAGGTGTAGAAAGCGAATTAAGCCCTTCGAAATCAGTTGAGCTTATCCAATCTTCATCAACTTGTCCTGGTGTACAAAAGTAATAGCAGTTCTTTAATCCCGCATTTTGTGCACCATATAAAGCATAAGCCATCATAGTACGGCCATAATAGCGGTTGATTCCAGCAGTTAATACAGTATTACCGTTACCAAAGGTGTCTAAACTTGTCACAAATCTTGGTGCTAGATTGACGTCTTTAATAAAATTATCATAATCAATACGTATTCCAGGACGGACTGTTAAGCGACCGTATTTGATTGTGTCATCGGTAAAGAATGCGTAATTATCGTAACTTGCTTGATAATGGCCAGCTTGGAAAACCGAAGCATGATCGGCATAAGAGAGCCAAGGGAGGGCGTCCCATGTGCCAGTATAGGTGTAACGATAAAAATCTTCATTTCGAATATAACGCGCTTTGGTTTTTGCTAGTTCGAATCCGATAGAGGGTTCATGCGTGGTATCCAACCAAGAAATTGGTTTAAAATCAAGTTTTGTCTTTAATCCCCAATTATCTTGTTTAGTGGTTAAATTACCAACGCCTCCCGAATGATATTGCACGGGGTTACGCCAATCAGAATAATCAACCAATGTAATAAAATAGTTTTGATCGTTGGTTCTTTTATCTTCTAGCTTTTGATAACTTGTTGTCAAATCTAATTTGGCAAAATCAAACTCATGCAGTAATTGCAAGGCCATACTTAAGCCATTATGCTTAGTATTGTAACCAGAATTAGCAACGGTTGCGGCAAATGAGTAATTGTTATATTGTGAATAATTGGTAGAAAAATTTACTGATGTTTGGTTTGTTGCATACCAAGTAAATTTAGATGAATAGTTATTTGAAACACGTGTTTGGTTTTTCATACCGCCGTTTTTTCGAATTTCAATCAGATCTTCACCATCTAATAATAATGATGGACCTTGATAAGAGACAGAAGAGATATCAGATTCTCTTCTTGACGCGGCAAACATTACACCTAAATCGTCAGTGAGGCCTGTTTCAAACCAACCGCCAAAACTTTGTTTATTGTACTTAGGTTGAAATCGACTCGGATGGCTGGCATCATTGGCGGAGCTATCAAATTTAATAGCTGGATCGACATGCGTTTTATTCCATGAAGATTGGGTTTTACGATAAAAAATATTGCCATTAGTTTCATGATTCCAACGACGGCTAATTACATCTACAACACCACCTGTAAATCCACCGTATTCAACGGGGATATTATTGTCATATAATTTAATTTCATTAATTAAGCGGCTATCAATATAAAGACCTTGTTCATCGCTATCAACACGCGTATTGGTTACGCCTAATCCTGGATCGACTGGATCGACATCATTATTAAAACTTACACCATCTAATTGATAATTATTTTGATAGCTGGTATTGCCATGAATCGAGATATCGGCAGGCTTAATTTCACCTTGCGTCATGCCGTTGTTACTGCTATTCGACATTTGTATCGCAGGCAAAGTTTTCAATACATCCGTGATATTACCATCGCCCGTATTTGATTGATTGATTTTATTTGAATCAATTGCTTGAGAGGTTGATAATTTAGCTGAGGGTGCTGTTACAATAATGACGTCATCGTCTTTTTTGTCATCTTCGCTTTTTTCAGCTATCTGTTGGTCGATCTGATTTGGGCTGGATAATGCTGTTGGGTTATAACTAATTAAAAACAGGGGTAAAGCCGATACTACTACTTTTTTCATACAAAAACGATCCTTGGGAAATACAGACAAATATAATAGTAATAGATTTATTGCCAATTTATATTTAATAATGATATTTATTATCATTAAAGCAAAATATTTATATTTGTCAACTAAAAGAGTTAATTTGTAGTTCGTTCTATCTGATTAAGGCTTACTTTAAAAATATTAAAAAAACGCCAAGTATTAGAAAAAGCCGCCCAAGAAAAGTATTGAACCATGATAGTCAAGTTGGCTAATGCCAAAGTTATTTTTTTATACATTACCCATTGTGCTCTTTGGTCAATTTACAGATAAAGTTACGGGATATGCTTGGAAAAACTTATTGATTCGGTTAATTTATCTCGTGGAAATTTATGATTTTCTATCAAGTTTGAGCATTCAACAGATAAGATCTTGCCCTTTTGGGAAGAAATTTCCCTAGATTTAATTATTTTAGGCTTGTGTTGGTGGATTAATATCCCAACTTATCTTTTGGGATCTAATGCCTCTAGCGTGGCGTGAGTGCTAAAACTTCGGGCTTGATGATAAGGTAGGTTTTAGCATTATATATCGTTTTGCCCAAATCACTAAAGATTCCAGTTAAGTAAGATAGGGGATAATCTAAGCATTCTTTGTATCCCATTGTCTTTCCAATTAAGTGACACTCAGAAATTAGAAAAATAGCAACAATATTTATGCTTACTTTTGTATATTATAATAAATTTTAAAAAAACACGTTTACAAAATACTAGCGATTTACTTATACTTTCTATCTATTTAATAATAGAAAAGCTCGAATTAAAGTAAATATAAGTTGTAGAAAAGGATTTAGAACGTGCTAAGGAATAGTTGTTTGGTTGCCAGCCATAAATTATTGGTAAAAATAAAAGAAACATTAACTAATTTAAGCGTTTTTCACCTACAAATACTTTTCGACTTTTATTCTAAAACGACAAGATTGTTGTCTTTTTCATTAACACCAATATTTATTGGCATTAGCTTGTTATTAACGACTTATGTCAATAGAGCAATCGCCTTAAGTTCAGAAGTTATTCATGTTGCCGAAACTACCAATGTGATTAATGGTACTGCGCCTTATTTAAGTTTTGATGGCGGGAAAACTAAAATATTAGGCGTTGATGATATTTTTTGGATGAGCTATCAAGTTGGTAATCAAACTTTTCGATATACACTCGATAATAATACTTCGTCACAACAGAATCCTATTTTGTTACCTGAATCGATTAAAACGTTTGCCGATATTAATTCGATTATCCCCAAAAATTATCCAATACCCGAGTGGGCAGAAGATAATGGGCAACAAATAGAATTTAATAGCCGTTATGATAGACAATATTTTTTTGATGATGATGGCGATGAAATTCTGAGTGGTGCCGGTATGGTTTCGCTAAAAATATTTGATGAAGCAGATGATTATGGTAGTGATGATTTGGCCGAGTGGGGAGAGCGCAGCTATAAACGTAGTGACCTTATTGATCCTTGTCGTTATAGCTATAGAATGGTTTTACTATCTAGCATTTCTTCAGTTTTGAGTAAGTTTGGTGTGCCATCTAGAAGATCATTTGGAGCAACTGTCACGGAGGATGAGTGGAATGATGATCCATGGGCATTTGAGGATCGATTGGTTTTACATATTAAGCCTGCTGTTTCCAACCCTTATGCATGTTGGGCATATCCACTTACTCAACCAACCCCACACAGTGAGCATATAGGTAATGAATGGGTAGCGTCCGATCTGTATAGGGAGTCAGGGGCAAAAAAAGGATATCGACTTCAAAATATTAATAGCCCTTCAGCTAATTTTCCAACCACGGCAGGCGATTCATTTCCGTTTAATTTAACAGTCGCAGGGTCTTTTCCTCATGAACTAAGCTACAGTAAGCAGCCTAAGGATTCAATTATTAATTTAACTATTAGAAAAGCAGAAGAATTTAGATATTATGGAAATTACCCTAATGAAGCGACAATTACGCTATTAGGACCAAAAGCAGGGCAGCCAAATACGTCGTTCTCTCCCACAACGTTTATTATTTATGCTGATCAAGCGCAAACTAAACCTATATATAGTTTTACAATTAACAAATGGTTTATTTTATTAGAGGATGGTAAACGAACATTTAAAGAAAGTAGAGAGTATTGTGAAAGCATTGGGTACCGCCTTCCTACTGTACCTGAATTAACCAATGTTAAAAATGTTGAGCTAAATTGGCATCAAGGATACCCTACTGGCAAAGAAGGGTTCTCTAAAGTACAACTTGGAGGGGGAATCATTCCAGAATGGGGCTCTGATGTTTTTAGGCTAGATCGTCATATTTATAGAAAATTTTGGTCGAATAATCGCCATAAGAATGATAACTACTACTTAGTTGATGCTTATGGATTGATATTTTCAGAACCAATAACAGAACAAATTGGCTATGCACTTTGTATTTCACCGTAATCTTTAAACGGCAGCCGCACAGCAACAACAACGAGTGATTTAACACAGATAGAGTAATACTTTGTAGATAGAAAGGTAATATTAAAATGATTTATTTTGGTTTAGGAGCGACGTTATGATATATGTAGTAACAGAAACAACTAATTAATGCGTAAGAGCAACTAACCATAAAATAATTTTTATTTATATCGTAGTGCCAATATGTAATGATAATTCAAATCTAGGATTTAAAGATTTAGCTTGTGATGTATTGTTCAATATTGCATTGTTTAGGCATGGTTACCGCTGTAAAAAACGTTCAGAAAACCTATTGATTTTATTAAAGTTTTTTGTGTAATTAACCGCCGTGTAGGCGGTTAATTATTGATGCTTCACAATAAAACAGCAGTGGATTTGCTTGTTACGTTTAAAATCAAGCGAAAGCGTTTTATTGGTAATTTCTTGATAGGTAAGTCCTAGATTTTGCATACCACTGCTATCCATCTTAAAACCACGTTTATTATTCGAAAAGAGGATAGTGCCATTAGGTTTTAGCAAGCGTTTTAGATCCGCCATTAATTTTAGGTGATCTCGTTGCACATCAAAGGTATTATTCATACGTTTGGAATTCGAAAATGTTGGCGGATCGATAAAAATTAAGTCGAATTGTTCATCGGATTGAGATAAATAAAGCAAACAGTCAGCCTGAATTAATCGGTGCTTTTTACCTGTTAAACCATTTTGTTTTAAATTACGATCTGCCCATTCTAAATAGGTGCGTGACATATCAACGGTAGTGGTTGATTTAGCACCACCAAGTCCTGCATAAACAGTTGCACTCCCTGTGTAAGCAAATAGATTTAAAAAGTCCTTGCTAGCACTCATTTCACCAATCATTTTGCGTGCTAAGCGATGATCTAAAAACAGTCCTGTATCTAAATAATCGGTAATATTGACCCAAAATTGGGTTTTTTGGCGATTAATGGCGTATTCATGGACTAAAAAATAATCCTGCTTTTGCCCTAATTTTTGGTATTGTTGTTTACCTTTTTGTTTTTCTCGGGTTTTTAATACTAGTTGATCGGCAGTCAGATTAAGCTCTGACATGGTGGCATTGATAATATCAAATAGCCGTTGCCGTGTTTTTTGTGGATCAATATTTTTAGGGGCGGCGTATTCTTGTATAACTATTTTATCTTTATAACGATCAATAGCAACATTATATTCGGGTAAATCAGCATCATAAAGCCGATAACATTCAAGTTGTTCTTGAGCTGCCCATTTTTCCAGTTTTTGTTTATTTTTGCGTAACCGATTTGCAAAGTCGGCAGCCGGCACCGTTGGGTTCGTGATAGGTTGTTGAGCATCACGCTTAGCAATGGCATAATTTTTTTGTATACAGTCGAGAGGGCCATTTTTGGCTTTAAATTGTCTATCTGCTCGCATTTGTAAACAATCTAATAGTTGCGGTGCACCACTAAATAGTGATAATCGCCAACCACCAAAGTGTTGTTTAATTTGTCGACCGAGAGCAGTATGTAAAGCAATAAGTGCGGGCTCGCTTTCTAGCCGCTCGCCATAAGGTGGATTACTGATAATCATACCTGTTGTTTGCATTGGTAATGGATTAATAAGTTGTGTTACATCTTGTAAAGCAAAGGTAATTAAATCGCCCACACCGGCTTGGATTGCATTTTGTTTGGCTCGCTCAAGTACGGTAGAATTATTATCGTAACCAATAAAAGGAATATTGGGTTTACAGGCATTATGTTTTGCTGAAAATAATAATTCATTCCATAGCGTTGGATTAAATCCTTTCCATGCAAAAAATCCCCATTGTTTGCGTTGTAATCCTGGTGGGATTTTTGACGCCATCATAGCGGCTTCAATCAGTAGAGTGCCTGAGCCACACATGGGGTCAAGCAACGGTTCATCACTCAGCCAACCTGAACGCATAATAATGGCGGCAGCAAGGGTTTCTTTTAATGGTGCTTGCCCTGTTTGCTGACGATAACCACGTTCATGTAAGCTATTGCCACTTAAATCTAAAGATAAGGTGACTCGGTTTTTATTTAAATACGCATGAAGTCGAATATCTGGATCTTGTTTAGCAACATTGGGGCGTTCGTTAGTATGGCGTAAAAAGTGATCAACAATGGCATCTTTGATCTTAAGTGCGCCATATTGACTATTGCGAATAAATTCGTTAACACCAACAAAGTTGATCACAAAAGCGTTATCGACCGCAAAAATATCTGTCCATTTAATATTAAATACACAAGAATAGAGATCTAAATCACTATAAATATCAAATTCAGCTATTGGCAACAAAATGCGTGAGGCTAAACGAGACCATAATAATGATTGATATAATGTTTTTTCATCAGCATCAAAATAAACTCCACCTTGGGTAATTTTACAGTTAGGTGAGCCTATTTGTTCTAACTCTTTTTTTAATAACTCTTCAAGCCCGCGTGATGTGCTGGCAAATAGCGTTTTCATGTATAATCCACTTTACAATAAAATTGCAGGCATTATACCGACTAATTGCAATAGTGGGAAATAAAGGCAACGCTTATATCTATTTTTGTTAATCAAAATTTATTAGCTTTTGACAAAAGCGTTTAAACAAAAGGGTAAGTTATATATTTTGATTATGATTTTTTTGTAGAATTAAATACAAATTCGTTTTCATTGTCATAATAATTTTTATATAAAAATGTTATAAATTAAATAAAAATCTTAATATCAATTAACGATTGTTATGGAAAGTAATCTAATTTTTGTTTATTACTGATGCGTAAAGTGAGATCGGTAATTGCGATGATTAATGCAGAGCGGATCATTTGTTGATAACGATTTTGATACATAGATGACTTTAAACCATCTACAATTCCTGCCGCTTTTTCATGCTCTTGCTTGTGATCCCAATTAGGCGGTAAAACCATGTCATGCAATAAGCTAATCGGTCCTAAAATTTCATCATCAAGATAAGTATATTTTTTTTCATCGTTATCTAATTCATCTAAAATGGCCATGAGTAGCTCAATATCTTCAAACTCTTCGCGTGTAATAATACCTAGCACATATAACAGTTTTAAACAAACAGAGGTATCATTCAACGGTCCATTTTTACCCATTAACGAGGGGATAACAAATTTTATTGCGTGCGGTTCTTTACGAAAGGCTTTTTGGATTAAATGGTTAACGCTATCACTAATCAGATTAATTGCAACAGCCAACAAGCTGTGAATATCAGCCTGCTGGTTGAGCTTTTCTAAAATAGTATCTTCTTGTAATATCGTTCCTGACATTTTTTTATACAAATTGACGATTTTGCATTGCAGTATAAAGTTCTTCTACCTTTTGAACAATAATATTGTTGTTTTCAATACCTGAAATTTCAGTAAATGCGGCTTTTACCCCTTTATTAGCAATAAGATCCGCAAGTTCAACGGCTTGTTCATCGTCATCATTACGATAGTTCAGCGCAGCGGCAATACCAATCAATAAATTAGTATTTTGTACTTGATACTCAAAAGTGCCAAGTAATGGTTTAATTAAACGATCATTAGCGCCCAGTTTTCTTATTGGTTGACGGCCCACACGTGCTGTATCATCTTGTAAATAAGGATTTTCAAAACGAGATAAGATTTTTTCGATATAGGCTATATGTTTTTGATCATCGAAATTATAACGTTTGATAAGAACTAGACCGCTTTCTTCCATTGCACCCCGTACGATTAAACGAATGCGTTCATCTAAAATAGCATCTCGAATCGTTGCAATATTATGATAAAACCCTAAATAAGCCGTAATGGCATGGCCTGTATTTAAAGTAAATAACTTGCGCTCAATAAATGCCATTAAATTATCTACTGGCTCCATGCCTTTTATGTGTGGAATTTTGCCAA
Organism: Gilliamella sp. HK2; assembly: GCF_001690265.1. Lineage (NCBI taxonomy): Bacteria > Pseudomonadati > Pseudomonadota > Gammaproteobacteria > Orbales > Orbaceae > Gilliamella > Gilliamella sp. HK2. The sequence continues at coordinate 27,754 of NZ_LZGV01000088.1, read as the reverse complement.
TAAACTGTGTTTCATCGACGATCCATTCCGAAAATGTTTCAACCGTTACTTCTAAAATGTCGCCTGTTTTTGATGTGGCTGGTGGGACAATGCGATCTACCGCTGAATCCACAAAACCTATATGGGTATTTACCCATTCATGCAACGCTACGGGTAATGTTTTAAAAATTTCTTGTTTAAAATGATGGGTACCTTTCACCATATTTTCGCAAGCAATAATGTTTAGCGGTTTAGCATTACCTTGCTTATGGCGAGCAATAATGCCTTGTGCAACGATGGCGGCAATGCGTGCTAGAATTTGCGGTCCTACGGCTGTTGTTAGTAAGTCAACTTTTGCTATATGGTCGATAACTTCACTTGATGTGCTATTAATTGCGTCAACATTTTTAACTATTTCGGTTGTCGATTGCTCACCAACAACATTAACTGGATACTCATGACGTTTAGCGATATCATCAATAATTTGTTGATTGACATCGGCAAACGTAACATGCACACCAGCATCTGACAATAATTTACCAATAAAACCGCGTCCAATGTTACCTGCGCCAAAATGTAATGCTTGCATAATAATTAACCTTTATTTGAGTTTAAATTTAAAAAGAGAAAATTAAATCCCATATTTTCGGGATTTAATCAATATTGTTTAGCTTAATATTGCTAAAACTTCTTCAACGTTATTTGTTGTCGCTAGTTTGGCAATAATTGTTTCATCATCTAATGCATTAGTCAGTTTTGCTATTACATCAAGGTGTTCATTATTGCGAGCAGCAATACCGATCACGATTTTTGCTTTATCGTCTTCTTCGTGACCAAATTGCACACCTGAAGGGTATTGGCAAAATACAATTCCTGTTGTAATGACATCATCTTTTGCTTCAATCGTACCATGAGGAACAGCAATTGATTCACCAAGGTAAGTTGATGTAAGTTGTTCACGTTCAATCATGGCTTCTATGTAGTCCGGTTTCACATAACCATTATCGACTAACTGTTGACCTGCAAAACGAATCGCTTCTTCTTTATTTTTAGCTGTCAACCCTAAAAAGATATTTTTTTCTGATAATTTAAAGAGCGGGGTATTATCTGTGGATGTATTGTTTACAAGTATTGCTTTTTCTTCTGCTATGCTAGAATTTTGCGAGCTTAAAAGATCAACTACGAGCTGGCTATATAGTTGGCTATCTAAAAAGTTAGTTAATGAAATGTGATGTGCGTTTGGCGCATGTTGTTTGGCTCGATCAGTTAAGTCTTTATGCGTAATAACGATATCAACATCGTTTGGAAGATTATTAATCGCTAAATTAGTGACAAAAATATCCAAATTGGCATCTTGAACTTTTTTGCGTAATACTCCTGCACCCATAGCACTTGAGCCCATTCCTGCATCACAAGCCACAATGATTTTTTTCACTTTCGCAAGGTCAAGTGTGCCGTTTACCATGCCTTTTGCTTCGCTTTTCATTGCAGAGATATTGGATTTTGCATCTTCAAAGCTTTTGTCTGCTTCTTTGGTTGTCTTTAATAAAATAGCTGAAGTGATAAACGTAACCATTGTTGCCGCAATGACAGAAAAAATGACACCAAGCATTGATGATTTCGGCGTTACGGCAAGAACGGCAATGATTGAACCTGGTGATGCTGGTGAGCTTAACCCTGCACCAAATAGTGTTAAAGTAAATACGCCTGTCATTCCACCTAAAATCACTGCAATAATAAGGCGAGGATTCATTAATACATATGGAAAGTAAATCTCGTGGATCCCACCAAAAAAGTGAATAATTGCTGCACCACTGGCCGAACTTTTGGCTGAGCCTTTACCAAAAAACATATAGGCTAATAATAACCCTAATCCAGGACCAGGGTTTGCTTCAATTAAAAAGAAAATCGATTGAGAATATTCAGCCGCTTGTTGAATACCTAACGGTGAGAATATGCCGTGATTAATTGCGTTATTTAAGAAAAGAATCTTAGCGGGTTCAATAATGATAGAGGTTAAAGGTAATAAATTGTGTTCAACCAAAAAATTAACAGCAATAGTTAATTTACTTGATGCTACAACGACAGAAGGGCCAATTGCAAAAAATGAAAGTAATGCTAAAAGCATACCAATAATACCAGCAGAAAAGTTATTCACTAACATTTCAAAGCCGCTTTTGATTTTGCCATCGACAGCTTTATCAAATTGTTTAATTACCCAACCACCTAAAGGACCAACTATCATTGCCCCTAAAAACATAGGAATATCTGAACCAACAATGACCCCCATTGTTGTGATTGCACCAACAACTGCGCCACGTTCTCCGTGAATTAATTTACCGCCAGTATAACCAATCAAAAGTGGTAATAAATAAGTAATCATAGGACTAACTAGCTTGGCAATAGTTTCGCTTGGATACCAGCCTGTTGGAATAAATATAGCAGTAATAAATCCCCAAGCAATAAACGCACCGATATTTGGCATTACCATATTACTTAAGAAACGCCCAAAGTTTTGAACTTTCAATTTGATATTTGAGGTTGTCATAATATAAATCTTTCCTTCTTGATTGATATAACTATTATGTGATTATTGTAGAGGGATTTAGTTATTTAATTCATCAAAAATAATCGATAAATGTGATGTATATCACGTAGTTAAACCTAGGTATTTTTTATTTTTTGTGATTTAAATCACACTTTTTCTGTTATTAGTAAAATCGGTTATTAAATGAAATGGCTAATTGCGAATAGCGCGTGTTCAGAACATTCGAGTTGTTATAAATTAGTTTTTATCATCAAATAGGATAGAAGATAAGAAGTGTTTGTGTATTAAGATCATTTTATGATTGGCATTAATACCACAAAAAGTTCGTTGAAATTAACTAATAAAACGGTCTCTTGCCACTTTAGGCTTATTACAGTGTGATATTAGATTGCGCTATTCAAATTATAATTATTATGTGGTTGGATGTGTGATTATTTATTGCATAGAGGAGGCAAGAATGGCATATGACAAACGTTTCTTACCCTATTAATTATATATAAAAAATGTTGGCTGAACTTGTTCAATTCAAACCAACATTAAAGTCAGAGCTTAGTAAAGATTAGAACTTTGCTTTATTATCGCATTGGTTGCTAATAACTAATAAGAGAAAAAAGTCGCAATACTACAAAATTTATAGTAGATATTGCTATTTATTTTTCAAAAAAAGTTATAGCAACAATCAATCATCATTAGAAATTTTTAAAAAAGGCATAACGTTGCCATTAGGCATAAAAACACGATCGTTATTTTTTTCTTTATTCAAAATAGTTTGATCAACATCATATCCCAAAAGATTAGATAAAATATATTTATTCATCAATCCACTTAAATAACCAGTTGGACTTCGAAATGACTCTATAAATTGACAGTTATAGCGATCATTTGTTGATATAAACATAAACGGAATTAAAAATTGGTCAATGTGATTACCAATTCCATGCCCTACATTAACAATCTCGCCATGATCCGAGGTATAAATTAAGGTATAATTATGGCTGTATTTGTTAATAACATCGTACAATGCTTTCACTGTACGATCCGTGTGATGGATGGTCAGATCATATTTTTCAGCATCAGGTAAAGCTTGCTTATCAACTTCATCATAATTTTCATAAGGTTGATGGCTGCCTTGTAAATGTACGAAAATGAATTTTTTCGGTGAATTGTCTTGCTGAAGTGTTTTCTCTAATAGCTGACTTAAATAAACATCAAGCGTATCTTCACTAAAAGAGACAACGTCACTCTTACGTGCAATAAAACCAAATTTAGTATTAAATGACCCTTTAATTTCCTGATAACGTGATGCTAGCCAATAGGTTTTGTAATGATTGAATTTAGCCATTTCAATAATTGACTTATTATTAAATAAATTATCATCACTTTCTGGAACATTAAATGAAAGAGTTAACGGTAACGAATCCTTTGTAAAAGCAGCTGCTGAGTGGCTATTTTGAATAATACAAGCACCATTTTGACTAAAAATTTTGGTCATAAAAGGTGTTGTTTGTTTATGGTAACCGTAAGCGCTGTATCGGGTTGCTAATGAAGATTCGCCCATAATAAATACCACTAAGTCATTATCAGGTTTATTGGGCGGTAAAAGAATAGCTTCATTGAATTTTTCAATCTCATTTTTACTAGAATAGATGTCTGTTGAGGCGAAACTAGCTAGAAGATAAGATAAATTACCCATAACAGCGGGATATGTAAAACGAAATTTTATTACACTATTTTTATAGTAACCTCTCTGAAAATCATGAGTTAAAGATGTATCTATTGTTTTAATTGCAATAATAGACAATGTAATTATATAACAGAGTACCAGGATAGTGGATTTCAATTTAATAGTAACTATTTTTCTGGAAATAAATAAAATAAGAATAGTTGCAATCAATGCAGGACCTATTATGATTAAAACTTGTTTAGACATTGATAATGCTTCATTAACATTGCTTTCGACAATGGAATCAAGTACACCGACCGATATTACGTGCCCGTAACAAATGAAATAACTTATTTCGGATAAAAATAGAAAGAGAAATAGTGTACTAAGCGCAACAATAAAATAATGGCGACTGTAAATACCGATGTGTACGACTAAAATAAAACCTAATGTTGTTATCCAGCCTACATAATATAGATAATTTTTAAAAACAGGTTCAGTAAATATGACACCAGATTTTGTTATAACGATATAAGCCCAAATGGCGCTAAGAATAGTATAAACTAACAATAAAATTAGCGTTTGATTGTTTTTTATAATTTTACATGTTTTCATAATTTATTTCTTATTCCTTTTTATTATTAATTAATTTAGCAAATAAATTCTTGTATTTAATCCTCACCCAAATATTAGATAGTGCTTTTAGGTCATACTACTTTTCGTATTGTTTAACGATATTCAATCATTAGTTGAATATTGAAAATATTGATTATAATAGATTTTTATCTATTCAAATAGTGTTTTATTTGTGCTATCCGTTGTTTTGTGATGACAATACATTAATAATATGCGTTTTGAATTTATGGAAAAACTTTTAGTGGCTGTATCAGCCTAACAATTTTCAGCACTGTTCATGCTTTAGTTAAGTCTATGCTGTTGGAATACTAATCACTTAAAATTAGCACTGTAATATTAGTTTGCTCAATCATTATGCAATGACTTCTTTTTTGAGAAAGTGGCTATTATGTAGTAAGGAATTTTTGAGTGTGTTACAGACTAAATACCTATCAATATAAATAATTACAAATAATTATAATCCACCTTTGTGGGTTTTCATATGAACGATTTTCATTACTCAACCTCCGATTATGTTTATTCAAAATAATTGCCTATTTAATTATTTGGCAGTGTATTATGAGCTAGATTGAGCTATGTCTAAAATTTAAATTTACGTGCTACTTTACTCCTTAATACTAGTTTTTTGTAATACCTAACCAACCGTTTTTTCTGATATATCATAGCCTTTATCCCTGATATCATGCACTAAGGTTGCTAGTGTTGTTGGGATTGATTTGCTTAATCCTTTTATCAAACGTTTATTTAAGTATAACTAAATGGTTAGCCATTTTTAGCTAATAAAAATTCACATTAGATAGTGTATAATCAACCGCCTATTTTAGTATCTGTAGCTTCAGAAGTAATCAATATGGCAATTCAGTCATGGAAACTCGATGGCATTGGAGATAAGAATGGAAGTAATTATATAAAAACTTCTGAATAATACAGTTAAATAAAAAATAATTAGCTAAATTTTATTTTAATATCAAGGAATTTTGAGGAGAAAATTGACATGAAATATTTTGCTTGGTGTATTTCTTTTCTAGTTGGGCTTATGAGCCTAGGACAAGAAATGCTATGGTTTAGGATAGTTAGCTTTAATTTAAGTGGTGCACCTTATGCTTTTGCAATCGTACTATTCTTTTTTCTATCAGGTATTGCTGTGGGAGCCGGTCGAGGTAAGATTATTTGTACGAGCTGTTCTAATTTATTATTAGCCGGGGGGGGAGTTTTAATTTTTGCTGGTTTCATTGATATATTAATTCCATTTATGATTCAAAATATAAACCAACCAAATGATTTTATATTTCGTTTGATTATATTTTGTATTCTGATATTGGTCATTGCAGCTTTAAATGCAATATTATTTCCAATTGTGCATCATTTAGGTACGAATATTGCTAATGGCAAAGTAGGGGCATCAGTTTCTAAAGTTTATTTTTTTAATATTATTGGCTCAACACTTGGTAGTTTATTAATTGGCGGCGTTCTTCTTGATTATGTGTCTATTTCATCAATGTTTATTCTCATTGGTATTATTTGTATTTTATTAGGCATTTTGATGATAATTAAAAAATCGGTCGCTTCTGTTATCGCTGTTGCTATACTTGGTATCGGTTGCTTTTGTTTAGTAGATAAACACACTGATTATCTTTTCAAAAATACGTTTGAAAAAGGCGTGTCTATCAATTCCTATATTGAAAATCGCTACGGCGTAATTCATATAATCAATGATAATAACGTGGGATTGAATAATGTTGTATTAGGTAATAACATGTATGATGGCATGTTAAATATAGACCCAAATTATGATATCAATGACTTAAATCGCCTTTACTTATTAGCGGCTGCTCATCCAAACCCTAAAACAGCTTTGGTTATTGGTATGAGCGCTGGTGCATGGACTCGGGCATTGTCTAGTTTTCCTACATTAGAAACCATTGATGCTATTGAAATCAATAAAGGTTATTTAGATATTATTAAACAATACCCTGTTGTTTCACCATTATTAGATGATCCAAAGATAAATATTTATATTGATGATGGGCGACGTTGGCTTAAACGCAATAGCGATAAAAAATATGATTTAATCATTATGAATACAACTTACCATTGGCGTTCAGGTATAACTAATTTATTATCGCAAGAAATGATGAAAATACTGCAACATTCATTAAATCCTAATGGTATTTTGGCATTTAACAGTACCCGTTCACTTGATACATTAAAAACAGCGCAATCGGTATTTAAACATGCTTATTGGGGCACAATGGGCTTTATTTATGCCTCTGACTCAATGATGAAAATTGATGAAAATGTAGCTAAAGCTCGGCTTGATAAGTTAGTTTTAGATAGTAGACTGCTGTTTAATGAAGAATCTAAACAATTTGAAAACGGTGCTTACAAAAAAACATTAGAGACAAAACTATTAAGCTTAGACGAAGTTGAAAAACTTTATAATTTAGGGCGAGAGACAGAAGTTATTACTGATAACAACATGATAACAGAATATAAATATGGGTATTTTATAACGAGAGAGAAATAAGGAACTGTTTATGTTAAGCAAAAGACAATTATTACTATTAAGTACGCTATTTTTTATTTCTGGAATGAGTGGTTTAATTTATCAAGTCGCTTGGCAACGAGTGCTTTATTCCGCTTTTGGCTCCGATGTTGATTCTGTTACAATCATTGTATCGGCATTTATGTTAGGACTTGGCCTAGGAGCTCTTGGTGGTGGCAGAATTGTTGATAAATACCCAAATAAAGCACTACAGCTTTTTTGTTTTAGTGAATTTGGAATTGGTTTATTTGGAATAATTAGTTATCCACTTATTTTATTTGTGGGTGATATTTTTATTAGTTACAATTTAATTGTTGTTGCCATTGTTAATTTTTTATTGGTGCTTGTTCCAGCACTCTTGATGGGAGCAACATTGCCAATTTTAATCACTTATATTGCACAGTTTTGGAAAAATATTGGTCAAACAACAGGACATCTTTATGCTATTAATACTTTTGGTGCAGCCGCTGGAGCGTTTTTAACAGGATTTATTTTGTTTATCCATTTTGGTATTAACGGTGTAACGATATTAGCAGCATTCGGTAATTTTGTTGTCGCCACACTTGCTTATCTGTTTTTGAATAAAGCACAGATAAAGGATTGATAGAAAGATCGATAGAATGCTATAAAGGTATTTAAAGATGAAAATAAGCGAAAATTATCGCTTATTTTCAATTGCCTCAAAGCTAACTAATTAAGAAGCTTTATTATTAAGTATACATCATCAATAAAGTTAACGATAGCGTAATTAGGATTGTTGATGGCGTATTCCTGTGTTTTTTTAGATTTCATCTGTCATTTCCCTTTTTTTTATTTCTTTTTCTAGAGTGATAATTTTTTGCTACTCACTAGTTAGTTCTCGTTTTTGTGTTGTTGGAATTGATTTGCTTAACTTAACCCTTTTATCAAGCGTTGATTTATCTATAATTAAATGGTGAGTGATTTCAGCTAATGAAAAACGTACAGTAGATGAGTATAATCAAGAGCCTTTTGAGTCGCTGTATGGAATTTTCTGGTCATAATTTGTTCTGTTATGATTTTTATTTATATCATAGAGGTGACATTTGTCTATTTTAGAAGGAGATGATGATTATTCCACTGTTACCGATTTTGCCAAATTTCGAGGCTGATCAACATCGGTACCTTTGATCAAAGCAACATGATACGCTAGCAGTTGTGTGGGCACAGTGTAATAGATTGGTGCGGTGAATTCTTCGATATGGGGTAGGTTGGTAATCTGCATGGTGTCATCACTAACAAACCCTGCGCCTTGTTCAGCAAAGACATACAGTTTACCACCGCGAGCTTTGACCTCTTCGATATTGGATTTGAGTTTTTCTAGCATTTTGTTAGTTGGCGCTATAACTATCACAGGCATGTCAGAGTCAATCAATGCTAATGGACCGTGTTTGAGTTCGCCAGCGGCGTAAGCTTCGGCGTGAAGGTAAGATATTTCTTTCAGTTTTAATGCTGCTTCCATGGCTATTGGGTATTCATCACCACGGCCTAAAAATAGTGCATGATGCTTATCAACAAATTGCTCAGCTAATTTTTTTATTTTTGATTCAAACGTCAGCACTTGTTCAATGCGATTGGGTAAGATTTGTAGTGCATGCACAATAGCCTGCTCAGTGCTTTCTGCCATATTATTTAAACGTCCTAATTTAGCAACTAGTAATAATAACACGGTGAGTTGTGTTGTAAAGGCTTTGGTTGATGCAACGCCAATTTCAACGCCAGCTTTAGTTAATAATACTAAATCCGCTTCACGCACAAGAGTGGATGCTGCTACATTACAAATAGCAAGAGTACTTAAGTAACTATTTTTTTTGGCTAGCCGCAATGCGGCTAATGTGTCAGCGGTTTCACCTGATTGTGAAAGAGTAATAAATAGGCTATTTTTGCGACGAGCTGGTTTACGATAACGAAATTCAGAGGCAATTTCGACATCACACGGTATACCGGCTAAGGCTTCAAACCAGTAACGTGCTACCATACCCGCATTATAAGCCGTGCCACAGGCAACAATTTGTACATGCTCAACTTGTCTTAAGATACTTTTTGCTTCAGCTCCCAGTTCTGATAAATCGATTTTACCATGTGTCATGCGACCCTCAAGGGTATTTTTAATTGCATTGGGTTGTTCGTAGATCTCTTTTTGCATGTAATGACTATAGCCAGCTTTATTACCCGCATCATATTTTGCATCAGATTCTATATATGGGCGGATTACTTCATGATGGTTTTTGTCTAAGATTGTTATTGAATTGTGAGTGATAAGAGCAATATCACCTTCTTCTAAATAGATAAATTGGCGGGTGGCGGGTAATAGCGCTAATTGATCTGATGCGATAAAGTTCTCGCCTACGCCACAACCAATAACTAAAGGACTGCCAGAGCGCGTTGCAACTAATATATCTGGATTGCGCGTGTCCATAATGACTGTGCCATAAGCCCCTCGTAGTTGCGGGATAGCTTTTTGCACGGCGTCAAATAAGGAACAATCTTCGGTTGATATAATGTCATGAATTAAGTGGGCAATAACCTCGGTATCGGTTTCTGAACGGAATTGGTAGCCTTTGGCGATCAGCTTTTCACGCAATGGTTCAAAATTTTCAATAATTCCATTATGCACGACAGCAATAAAGCTAGATACATGTGGATGGGCGTTATGTTCAACTGGTTCACCATGGGTTGCCCACCGAGTATGTGCAATGCCAATAGAGCCTTTTATTGGATATTGTGCTATTGCATCTTTTAATGCTTGCACTTTACCAACACGGCGAACACGTTGTAAAACACTTTGTGGTGAAATGATTGCCAGACCTGCAGAATCATAACCACGATATTCTAATCGTTTTAGGCCTTCTAGTAATATTTCTGCAACATCACATTTGGCAATAGCTCCCACAATTCCACACATATTTTATTCCCCATTAATTAATTTCGTTGGACGTTTCCAATTTGCAAGCTGTTTTTGTTTAACTCGGCTTACTACCAATTCATTGTCATTGACATTGTTGGTAACCGTTGTACCAGCTGCAATGGTTGCGCCTTTACCGACTTTTACTGGTGCAATTAATTGTGTGTCCGAACCGACAAACACATCATCTTCAATAACGGTTTTAAATTTATTTGCACCATCATAATTACAGGTGATAGTGCCTGCGCCAATATTGACATTATTGCCAATTTCGCTGTCGCCAAGGTAACTTAAGTGTCCCGCTTTAGTTAATTTGCCAAGGTGCGCTTTTTTTAGTTCAACAAAGTTGCCAACATGAGCTTGCTCGTCAAGCTTTGAGCCAGGCCTTAAACGGGCAAAAGGGCCAATGGTACACTGTTTAGCAATAATTGAATCTTCAATAATGCTATATGGGCTAATGTTTGAATAATCATCAATTGTGCAATTTTTTAAGATACAACCTGCACCAATAAATACGTTATTGCCAAGTTTGACGTTACCTTCAATGATCACATTACAATCAATCGTAACATCTTTGCCGTGCAAGAGGGTTCCTCGTAAGTCAAAACGGTTTGGATCAAGTAGCGTCACACCAGCTAGTAACAAGTTTTGCGCTTGTAGGTGTTGATATTGTCGTTCTAATGTGGCTAATTGTTGGCGATTATTAACACCTTCAACTTCAAATTGTTGTACTGGGTGTGAGGTTAATATTTCATAACCATCTTGGTGTGCAAAAGCAATAATATCTGTTAAGTAGAATTCTTTTTGCGCATTATTGTTGGTTAACCGTGATAGCCAATTTTTCAATAATTTGCCGTTAACAAACATGATACCTGTATTAATTTCATTAATTTTTTGTTGCTCAAGCGTGGCATCTTTTTGTTCGACAATGGCAACAACTTTACCGTTGCTGCGCTCAATGCGCCCGTACCCAGTTGGGTCATCAAGGATTACTGTCAATAATGCTATACCTTGCTTTGGTTTGCTAGCAATTAAAGTTTCCAGTGTTTGAGTCGATATAAGGGGGATATCGCCATATAAAATTAAGATATCTTCGTCATCTTGAATGTGAGGGATAGCTTGTTGAACAGCATGGCCTGTACCAAGTTGTTCTGCTTGGTAAATCAGTTGTACATGCTGATCTTTAAGAGCCTCTTCAAGCTGTGCTTTGCCATGGCCATAAACAATATTGATGCAATTGGTATTAAGTTGTTGAACTGTGTCAATAACATGTTGTAACATCGGTTTATTGCCAATTTTATGTAAAACTTTAGGTAGGTTGGAATACATCCGTGTGCCTTTTCCTGCCGCCAAAATAATCGCATTCAGTTTTGGAGGTGCAATTGCCATAATCAGTTCCGTTCAGGTTAAATTAGCCTAATACTATAATCAAAGTTTTTAATGAAATCACCCCCAATCTTTTAATTTTTATCATAAAAAAAGTAATATTGATATTTACCAAAGGGTTTAACAAAAAAGGAAGTAATGCATGAGTTCCATTATGAAAGTTTTATTACTTTATACCACACACGAAAAGCAAACTTTTAAAATTATGCAGCGCATAAACATGCAACTTAATAGTAAGTGTGATTGTGAGGTAATTGAACTATTGCCCGATACAAAAATCGATTTGACACAATACCAAGCGGTATTATTAGGTAGTTCAATTCGTTACGGGTTTTATAGTAAGGTAATGAAAGCGTTTATAGATGAACATTATCAGCAATTGAATGCCATGAAATCTGGTTTTTTTGGAGTAAATATGGTGGCTAGAAAACCTAATAAAAATACCCCAGAAACCAATTTATATACCAAAAAATTTCTGGCAAAAATAGCATGGAAGCCAACTATTACCGCGGTTTTTGCTGGTGCACTTTATTATCCTCAATATAATTGGTTTGATCGTAATATGATCCGCTTTATTATGTGGTTAGGAAAAGGTGATACAGATGTAACAAAACCAGTTATTGAATATACTGATTGGAAAAAGGTAGATAAATTTGCTGAGCAATTTTTACATTCAAACGTAGCCATTTGCTAAAATTTTTTACATGGAAATTGATATTTTGTTGGGTTTACCAAATTATCGAGCTCTTTTCAATAAACTTTGTGATATAGATCAACATTTCGGTTAAAAAGGTGTACAATATCGCGCCTATAGAATATGTCTCCTAATTGGAATTTTAATTGTGATTGAAAATTTAAGAAATATTGCCATTATTGCTCACGTTGACCATGGTAAAACAACTTTGGTTGACAAATTATTAAAACAGTCGGGTACGCTAGATAATCTGCGCGGTGACGATAACGAACGTATTATGGATTCTAATGCTCTTGAAAAAGAGCGTGGTATTACCATTTTAGCGAAAAACACCGCTATTGATTGGAATGGTTACCGAATTAATATCGTTGACACCCCTGGGCATGCTGATTTTGGTGGTGAAGTTGAACGTGTTATGTCAATGGTTGACTCTGTATTGTTGCTTGTTGACGCAATGGATGGCCCGATGCCACAAACACGCTTTGTAACGCAAAAAGCATTTGCTTATGGTTTAAAACCGATTGTGGTTATCAATAAAGTCGATCGTCCTGGTGCACGCCCTGATTGGGTTGTTGACCAAGTTTTTGATCTGTTTGTTAACTTGGGGGCGACTGATGAACAGTTAGATTTCCCTATTGTTTATGCTTCAGCTTTAATGGGTATAGCCGGTTTAGATCATGAAAATATGGCGGAAGATATGACACCGTTATTTGAAGCGATCGTTAAACATGTTGAACCGCCAAAAGTTGATTTAGACGGTCCATTCCAAATGCAAATTTCTCAACTTGATTATAACAACTATGTTGGTGTTATTGGTATTGGTCGTATTAAACGTGGTCGTGTTAAACCAAATCAACAAGTGACTATCGTCGATAGTGAAGGCAATAAACGCACTGGTAAAGTGGGGCAAGTGCTTGGTCATTTAGGTCTGCAACGCTATGAAGCTGAAGTTGCCGAGGCTGGTGATATTATAGCATTAACAGGTCTTGGTGAGCTCGGTATCTCTGATACAATTTGTGACAATAGTTGCGTTGAAGCTCTGCCAGCGTTAACTGTTGATGAGCCAACAGTGACTATGTTCTTTAATGTTAATAGCTCACCATTTGCTGGTAAAGAAGGTAAGTATGTGACTTCTCGCCAAATTCTTGAGCGTTTAAATAAAGAACTGGTACATAATGTTGCGTTGCGCGTTGAAGAAACCCCTGATCCTGATGCATTTAGAGTGTCTGGTCGTGGTGAATTACATTTGTCAGTGTTAATTGAAAATATGCGTCGCGAAGGTTATGAATTAGGGGTTTCTCGTCCTAAAGTTATCTTTAGAGAAATTGATGGTAAAAAACAAGAGCCATTTGAACAAGTTACTCTTGATATTGAAGAACAACATCAAGGATCCGTGATGGAAGCTCTTGGCTTACGTAAAGGTGACCTAACAAACATGTTACCAGATGGTAAAGGCCGTGTACGTTTAGATTACGTTATTCCAAGCCGTGGGCTTATTGGATTTAGAACGGAATTTATGACCATGACATCAGGTACTGGCTTGCTTTATTCTACCTTTAGTCATTATGATGATGTGCGCCCAGGTGAAATAGGTCAACGTAATAACGGTGTAATGATTTCAAACGGTACAGGTAAAGCTTTGGCTTATGCGCTTTATGGTTTGCAAGACCGTGGTAAGTTATTCCTAGGTCATGGTGCTGAAGTTTATGAAGGTCAAATTATTGGTATTCATACTCGCTCAAACGATTTAACTGTTAACTGTCTAACCGGTAAAAAATTAACCAACATGCGAGCATCAGGTACAGATGAAGCAACTACATTGTCACCACCAATTAAAATGTCATTAGAACAAGCATTAGAGTTTATTGATGATGATGAATTAGTCGAAGTAACGCCATTATCTATTCGTCTACGTAAACGTCATTTAACTGAAAATGATCGCAAACGTGCGTTTAGAAGTGGTAATAAAGACTAATTGTTGTAGTTTTACCGTAATATGAAAACCTCGCTATTTAGCGAGGTTTTTTTTGGCTTTAACTCTGGCAATAGCATCAGCAATGGATTGTTTGCGATCCTTTGGCGCAATCGTATTGGTATTATTAACTGGCATTGTGCGAGGAAATAATATTGTGGGCGGTACGAGTTGGTTATGGCTCAAACGTTGTTGTTTTTTCTGAGTTAGTACTAACTCTTCTGATTCAGTCAATGCAGTACCTAGTGTGCTTAATGTAATACAGTCTGTTGGACAGGTATTAATACAATTACTGCACGAGGTACATAATTGTGGCAAAATGGTGTGCAATACTTGCTTGCTGCCGACAATGGCATCGGTTGGGCAAACACGAATGCATTTGCCACAACCAATACAGTTTTCTTCATCAATAAACGCTTTATATTCTTGTTTAGTTTGCATAATCATTTCTTGCATTAACTTAAACCTACTATATTACCATCTTTGTCAATATCGATTTGCCGATAAGCAGGGTTAGTGCCTAATCCCGGCATGGTCATCACGTTTCCAGCATAAACACGAATAAAACCAGCCCCAGCTGAAATCGCTAAGTGACTAATATCGACATCAAAATCGGTAGGTACATTTTTTAGGTTTGCATCAGCACTAATTGACATTGGTGTTTTAGCAATACAAAGAGGCAACTGGTCCAGTTTTAGTGCTTCGATCTCTTTGATATTTTCAAGTGCAGTAGCCGATAAATTAGCTTTGTTGGCACCATACTTTTTCACCATAGTTTGAATTTTATCTACTAGAGGCAGGTTGTCAGAATAAGGTAGTTTGATTTCGTTTGGCGTATCACATGCTTTAATCACGTGCTTAGCTAGTTTTTCTGCGCCTTTACCACCTTGAGTGAAAACTTCACTTACTTCACAGGCAAATGCACCATGCTCAATTGCATATTTTTGTAAAAATGCCAACTCTTCTTCGCTATCATGTGGAAAACGGTTAATGGCAACAATCACTTGTAGCCCATAACTTTTAGCATTGTTGATGTGCCACGCTAAATTAGCTGCACCAATTTCAAGTAATTCAATATTTGATTCTGAAATTTCTTTCGGGATTGCTTGTCCTGGTTTGATATTATATTTACCACTGTTTGATTTTAAGCTACGTATGGTAGCAACTAACACCACACACGAAGCTTTAATACCCGCTTGGCGATATTTAATATTGAAGAATTTTTCCATGCCCATATCTGAGCCAAATCCAGCTTCGGTTACAACATAATCAGCAAGTTGTAAAGCAATGCGATCAGCAATGACCGATGAGTTACCATGGGCAATATTAGCAAAAGGCCCTGCATGAATAAGCACAGGAGTATGTTCAACGGTTTGCATCAAATTTGGGTTAATTGCGTTCTTAAGTAAGACTGTCATTGCACCAGCAACTTCAAGTTGCTCTGCGGTAATCGCTTCGCCTTGAGTATTATAAGCGAGAATTATGCGCCCAATGCGCTTACGCATATCGTGTAAATCTGAGGCTAATGCTAAAATTGCCATAAGCTCTGATGCTGCGGTAATTTCAAATCCATCTTGCCGTGTAATTCCATTAACACCACCGCCAACACCAACAGTAATCTTGCGAAGCGAGCGATCATTATGATCAATTACTCGTTTCCAAACAATGCGATTTGCATCAATATTTAGACGAGGTAAACCAGTTTGTGCAGTAAATTCATCGCCTAAACGCGCTTCATGATAAAGGCGCGAATCCAATGCTGCCGATGCCAAGTCATGAGCTGCAGTAATTGCGTGAATATCGCCCGTTAAATGCAAATTTAACGTTTCCATCGGTAATACTTCAGCTTGACCGCCACCAGCAGCTCCGCCTTTGACACCAAATACAGGTCCTAAGCTGGGTTGACGAATGCAAGCAATTGCTGTTTTACCAATATAGTTTAGTCCTTCACTTAATCCAATAGTGTTAACCGTTTTTCCTTCACCGAGTGGGGTTGGTGTGATAGCGGTAACTAATACCAATTTGCCACTAGGCTTGTTTTGATTCGCTTTTAGAATAGACAAATCGATTTTTGCCACATGTTTGCCATAAGGTAGGACAAATTCTTCAGGGATATTGCATTTTTTTGCTATTTCGGTAATTGGGCGTAATGGCATATAAGTTCTCATCTAACAATAAATTGGAATGTCAGTATAAAGAATTTGAATTGCCGAATAAAGAGACAATTTTATCTTTACTTATTTTCGGCACAATTGGTAATTATCTTGTTATAATAATTAAAAACATTCAATAAAAGGATAATAGTTAAATGAATTGGTTTTCCGAATATTCGCTTTTCTTAGCCGAGACGGCGACAGTCGTTATTGCCATTTTAGCAATACTGATTTTTATATTAAGCCAACGTCGTAAATCAGCAACGGTTGGTGGACGTTTATCTGTCAAAGATATTAGTCAAGAATACGAACAAGTCAAAGATGATATGCTAATGTCAAGCATGGGTGAGCTAGAAGCTAAACTGTTTATGAAAGATATTAAAAAACAGAAAAAATGTGAAAAAAAGCAGGCAAAATTAGCGGCTAAGCAAAAAAAGAAACAAGTCAAAAACCAAGAAGAATCGGCGCTAGATAATGCAACAAAGTTGGCAGAAAACGATATAGATCAACAAGTCAAACCTAAATTATTTGTATTGTCTTTCAATGGTAGTATGGATGCGCACGAAGTTGAAGAATTACGCCAAGAAATTACCGCTGTATTAGCTGTTATTAAACCAGAAGATGAAATTGTAGTAAAACTTGAAAGCCCTGGTGGTGTAGTTCATGGCTATGGGCTTGCGGCATCGCAGTTGTTACGGTTTAGACAGCGTAATATTCCTTTTACGGCTGTCGTCGATAAAGTTGCAGCCAGTGGTGGGTATATGATGGCATGTACTGCGTCAAAAATCATTGCTGCACCATTTGCTATTGTGGGCTCTATTGGGGTAGTTGCTCAAATTCCTAACTTTAATCGCTTGCTTAAAAAACATGATGTGGATATTGAATTGCAAACAGCAGGTGCGTATAAGCGTACTTTAACCATGTTTGGTGAAAACACCGATGAAGGTCGACAAAAATTCAAACAAGAGCTTGAAGAAACTCATCTTTTATTTAAAGACTTTGTTAAAGAATACCGCCCAAATGTTGATATCGAACAAGTTGCAACTGGCGAGCACTGGTTTGCAACTCAAGCTAAAGATAAAGGCTTAGTTGACGAAATCAGTACGAGTGATGACTTTATCTTATCTCACTTAGATACACATAAAATTATCTCTGTTAGTTATTTACGTCGGCAAAAACTATCTGAAAAGTTAGCTAAAAATGTAATAAAAGGTGTGGAAAGACTATTTTTAAGGCAAGGAAACGGGCTGTGATAGCCCGTTTTATAATGCATTGAATTATTCGTAATTTCGTATTAATAATATGCTGATTGGCATATTATTTATTTTTTATTTATAAATCAAATCATTATCTTTTTTATTTAATTCCCACAATCATTATCTATTATCTTCTAACGATAATATTAATTGTTAAAACTGACTATCTATTAATCTAATTGCAATTTAATATAAGTCTATATTCATATAGTTTGATGGATATAGCTCCACCTTATTACATTTCTTTTTTTAATTCATAAATCATTACGCTTGAGGACAATTATTATGTTTCAATGGCTTTCAAACTGGATTTTAGATGGACTAAAACATTCCCCCGAAATTTTATTATTTCTATCGTTGAGTTTAGGGTATTTGATTGGTGGCATTAGGATAGGCAAATTCCAACTCGGTGGTGTTGCTGGTTCGTTGCTTGTTGCTGTCGCTTTAAGCGTTTTTGGTGTGACTATTGACGCTGGTGTTAAAGCGATTCTTTTTGCGTTATTTATTTATGCAGTGGGTTATGAAAGTGGTCCGCAATTTTTCCGTTCACTTGGTATAAAAACCTTACGTGAAATCTTCTTAGCATTATTTATTGCAGTTGCAAGTTTTGTGACTGTTATCGTACTAGCCAAATTATTCCATTTAGACAAAGGTCTTGCTGCTGGATTAGCCGCAGGTGGTTTGACACAATCGGCAATTATGGGCACAGCCTCTGATGCATTAAGCCAATTAGGTTTAAGCGCAGATGAATTAAGAAAAATGCAAGCAAATGTAACTATTGGTTATGCTGTGACCTATATATTTGGTTCACTAGGTGCCATTATTGTCTGCGTCAATATTCTGCCAAAAATCATGGGTAAAGATATTGGTGATGACGCAATAAAAGCACAGGCTGAGCAACTTCATGGTTCGCTTTCATTAAGCTCTGATCAAAATCTAGCTTTATCTGATATTAGTGGCCGGTTGTATCGTATTACCAATAAAATTAATCAAACAGTGGCGCAAGTTGAACAAACTATTAATGGCATTAGTATTGAGCGTATCAAACGTGGCAATAAAATCATTGAAGCAATGCCAGAAACAGTATTAAAGTCGAAAGATATTATTCTTGTTGTGGGTCATCGTGATTCAATGATTAAAGCACATGATCTACTTGGTAGTGAAGTGAATTCAGCATCTGGAATGGATGTGGTAATGAATAAGTTAGATGTTGAAATGCGTAATAGCCGTTATGAGGGTGAAAATCTTACCCAAGTACTCCAATCAGATGAAGTGATGAAGTTAAAACATGGCATCTATCTTTTAGCGATTAATCGTGATGGACAACCTCTTCCCCTTAATAACGATATTTATTTAAAACTTGGTGATGTTATTACTATTTATGGTGCTGATAGTGATCTTCGTCGTGTTATTGACAAAATCGGTGCACCCATTACCAAAAGTGAAAAAACTGACTGGATATTCCATGGTTTAGGGCTTGTTGTTGGCCTTATTATTGGCTTAATTGTGATTCGTGTAAGTAATATTCCTATCACATTAGGTGCTGGAGGTGGAGCGCTTTTATCAGGATTATTATTTGGTTGGTATCGTTCGGTTCACCAAACTATCGGTAATATTCCTACTGGTGCAGTGCAACTTTTAAAAGATTTTGGCTTAGCTGGATTTGTTGCTATTGTGGGATTAAGTTCTGGTCTTCAAGCAATTAATACAATTGAAGAACAAGGTTTATCTCTATTTTTAATTGGTGTGGTTGTTACTTTGCTACCAATGCTACTTGCCATTTATTTCGGAAAATATGTGCTTGGCTATAAAAATGCAGCAGTATTTGCTGGTGCTTTAGCAGGATCGCGAAGTGCTAACCCCGCTTTTGGTGAAGTGCTCAATAAAGCTGGCAATTCAACGCCAACTAACTCTTTTGCTATTACTTACGCTTTAGCTAATGTTTTCCTAACTTTATTAGGTCCATTAGTTGTTGCTTTTGTTTAATTGATATATCAAATTAAGGGTACTAATGTATGAAAAACAAAACAGAATATAGCCAATATGCTAATTTAAGTCCTTTTGAATTAAAAGATAACTTAATTAAACTGGCACAAAGCCATACTGATCGGGTGATGTTAAATGCGGGTAGAGGTAATCCAAACTTTTTGGCTACTTGGCCTCGTCAAGCATTTTTCCAATTAGGTGTGTTTGCAACTCAAGAATCCGAAATGTCATTTTCATATTTAAATGAAGGTGTTGGCGGTATGCCAATTAAAGCAGGATTAACTGGACGCTTTGAACATTTTATTTGTCAAAATTATAATACCCCTGGTGTTGCATTTTTAGGTAAAGCTTTTTCTTATATCCGAGATCAACTTGGGCTTGATGAAAACGCTTTTTTACAAGAAATGGTAGAAGGTATTTTAGGATGTAATTATCCTGTACCTGATAGAATGCTCCACTTTAGTGAAGATATTGTTAAAGCCTATGTGTTACAGCAAATGGGGGCCCAATATCTAGATCGTGATAATATCGATTTATTTGCCGTTGAGGGTGGTACAGCCGCCATGGCTTATATTTTTAACTCCATGAAAGAAAACGGATTAATTCAAAAAGGTGATAAAATTGCTATTGGTGCGCCTATATTCACACCTTATCTTGAAATTCCAGAACTTAATGATTATCAATTAGTTGAGGTATTAATTAATTCTGATCCTAATTCAAATTGGCAATATCCTGAGTCAGAATTGCGTAAATTAGAAGATCCAGCAATTAAAGCCTTTTTTGTTGTTAATCCATCTAATCCACCATCAGTTAAAATTGATGATAAAAGCTTAAAAATTATCGCTGATATTGTTAAAAAACGCCCTGAATTGATTATTTTGACTGATGACGTTTATGGTACATTTGCCGATGATTTCCAATCTTTATTTGCCATTTGTCCTAAAAATACCATTTTAGTTTATTCATTTTCTAAATACTTTGGTGCGACAGGTTGGCGATTAGGTGTTATAGCAACGGCTAATGATAATGTGATAGATAAAACCATTAAAGCATTACCAAGCAAAACTAAACAGATCTTAAATAAACGCTATAGCTCAATAACAACTGATCCGGAAAATCTTAAATTTATCGATCGCTTAGTGGCTGATAGCCGCGCTGTAGCATTAAACCACACTGCCGGCCTTTCAACACCACAACAAGTACAAATGGTCTTATTTGCATTGTGTGAAATGATGGATAGTGATCAAAGCTATAAAAACGCATTAAAATCACTTATTCGTCGCCGTGCAGCATCGCTTTACCAACATTTGGGGCTTAAACATACAACTGATGAAAACAGTGTTGATTATTATACACTTGTTGATCTTGAGCATATTTGCCGAGAATTATATGACGATAAATTTGCTCAATGGATATTAAAAAATAAAAATCCGACTGAGATGTTATTTAGAATAGCAGACGAAGCGGGGGTCGTTCTATTACCAGGTAAAGGATTTGCTGTACAACATCCTTCTGCTCGAGCATCGTTAGCTAACTTAAATGAATATCAATATGCAGCGATTGGCTTATCAATGCGTAAATTGGCTGAAGAGTATTATGATGAGTATAAGGGCAAATCAGATAAAAAATAGTTAATTATTTAGATTTGTTCATCTAACTATTAATCAAACCCTAGTTTATCTAGGGTTTTTTTATTGAGTTAGCAAGTTAATTTTTCAATGTATTACGAGGTGTTCCATCTGTTTTCAGCTTAGTTTGCTTTTGTAATGCTGTAAACTTTTGATCTGTCACTTCTACAACACATTGTGCGACTAGAGTATCATTTTTTACATGGACAATGGATACTCTTAAGTAATTGCCAAAATTGGTTTTTAATAAACTCTCATAATAAAAACCAACGCATTTATTATAAGGCCATTGATTATCATTTTCACACTGTTTAGCAATCATTTTTCTTAGCCTTGATGAGTCAAAATCAGGTGCATATTCTACTTTTGCCTGACCTGTTTTTGAACAAGCACAAGTTAAGCAGTCTTGCTGCTCATTCTCTTGATTATTACCAAATACTTCTAATGGAATCACTGAAGATGGCTCAGGAACCGATTGATAAAGTTTTTGATAATTGACAGCAAAAGATTTTTGATTACATTTTATTATTAGCCTATCATCGCCAAATAAGCCAACATTATCTACCGTTTGACATTGATTTGAGGCCAATAAATAGTAAGCCAATTTAATCACTTTATCATTAGGGAATTGAGTTATATGTTGTTTTTGAAATTCAATAACACTATCATTAATATGAGATTTTAGATCATTTTCATTCTTATCTACAGTAGGTATAACATATAGTTTGTCATAATATTTACCATATCTTGTCCCATCAATCGGATCAGTATAGATTTTACTATAATCATCTTCTGTTATTAAATGTAGATAAGGGAATGGTAATACCTCTTTTTCTTCAAAATAATTTTGCTCGCTTAAATATGTAACTGGCGAACCGTTTTCTTTATAGGTTGCATATGCATAGTGGGCAAGCGAATTATCAGGGTATTGGCAAGTCAATATAATATATTGTTGATCATTAGTTACCCAAGAGTGTGTCTTCTGGGGGCAGAGCAAGCGTTCTCTATCTTTATCATTGCTAAATTTTAACCCTGGTTCAGTATATTTATCAACAAACTCCTCTCTAAGACGTTGGATTCGTTTTTCATCTTCAGTACCCGAACCTTTATAAAAAGGGGTTAATGTTTCACTCATACGTTGATCATAAAGCTTATGCTTTTGCTCGAGATATCGCGCTCTATTGCTCTCAATAATGTTTCTGTTGAGTGGTATAGCA
Source organism: Gilliamella sp. HK2 (assembly GCF_001690265.1). Classification (NCBI taxonomy): domain Bacteria; kingdom Pseudomonadati; phylum Pseudomonadota; class Gammaproteobacteria; order Orbales; family Orbaceae; genus Gilliamella; species Gilliamella sp. HK2. The sequence goes on along the minus strand of NZ_LZGV01000088.1, from coordinate 5,168 downwards.
AGTATAATACTCAACAATAGGCATATTATGATGCCATCTGCATTGGTTTTTTTTGATTTTATAGCCCAATAAATCAATGCAATCAGGCAATTAAAAATAAAAAATACCCAAACAATAAAACTCGTTATTTTTTCTTGACTAAGTATGATGTTATCATCCTTTCCTAGTACACAAGAAATAATATACCATTGAATAAAAAGAATAATACAAGAAAAAATACGCATCTATATGTCCCTTAGTCTAACGTATTTTCATTCTAACTGGCGGTTTGATGTTGTCAAGTTAACTATTTTTGTATAATAATCTTAATACAGATAATCTATTGATAACACATTTTTGATTATTGGCTGCTACTTGTGGTTATATTGGCAGATTTAGTATGTAAGAAAGTGGCAAATAAAGAAGTAATTGACAATTCAAGATAATAAGAACTAATGTGAAATAGTATACTGGATTTTAATATATTTATTTCTAATGTAAACTTAAAGAAGATGACAGAAGCACAGGAGAAAATAAAAATATCCCAGTTAATTTCAAATAATTGATTTAATATAATTTATTTATTAATCGCCTCATCTCATCTATATAACTCTGTTCTGCCTTTTAAAAGTGGACTATATTGGATTGCTATGGACTAAAATAATATGGTGTTCAATCAAAGTCAAACCGAAGTTCTGAGTGATGATCATCAAATTTAGCTTTATGAAAAAAGTTAATTTGACGGTGCCAACCAAAGAATTACAAAACACTCTGGTTCAAAATTATCTATCTCTCATGTGCTTTGGTGAAAAACCGAACCGCTTACGGAAATAAATTGCAAATCTAGATCCTGAATCATATCCAACTTCTTGTGCGATTTGTGTAATATTTAAATGAGTGGTTTGTAGTAGCTTTAATCCATAACTCATTCTTGCCTCAAACAGTATATTAGACAAACTTGTTCCTTCATCAGATAGGCGTCGCCTTAATGTTGACTCACTCATGGCAAAATGTTTTGCAATTGCTTTTGATTGCCATTTTTTTGTAGGAGCACCTAAAATTAATCGTTCCAGCTTCTGCTTAAGACCTTCATTTACTGAGATAGGAAAATTAATATTTACTATTTCTAAGCATCGTAATAATTGTATAAATTGATGTAAAAGCAAATCATAATTTGAGAGAGGATCTTGAATAATACTGATTGTATAATTTATTGATGCATTAAAAATATTGGGAACAGATCGCACGATTTTTATCTGATGGGTAAAGTCTGTTGACTGTGTGGTTTTTAAAGACTCATACTGTTTTAGTATTTCTTGTGGCCAAGTAAAACAGTCGGCCAAATAAATTTTATTTTGAATATTTTGATTAGTAATATCTAAAAGACTGTTAGCAGGAACAACTAATAATTCTCCTGCTAATATCTCATAAATTTCACCTTTATAGCTGATAACCTTTGATCCTTGAACTATACGAATTAACATTGGATCAACTATTCTCACCTGCGATAATTTATAATTACAACTTTGTGAAACTCGTGAGTACTGACCTAATGTAGTAAGTTGCTGTGATTTTTTTATTACCTGATTCAAAAAATATCCTATTAGCAATATTTTATTGCTGATAATTGTACATTATTGTCGCTTTACCTAATAGATTCGTATTTGCAATAAATCCTATTAATGCGGGTGATGTTGAATCACTAACATTAATATGTTCAATACTCAAAGCATAAATAGTAAAAATATAGCGATGACTTGTGCCTTTGGGTGGGCATGGCCCCCCATAATAAACATTACCAAAATCATTGCGCACAGCTTTGCTTCCTTTTGGTAATAGCAAGGTATTATTACCTGCATTTTTTACAATATAATTTACATTCGCAGGTATATTGGCGACTACCCAGTGCCACCAACCAGAGCCAGTTGGCGCATCTTGGTCATACATAGTAATGACGAAGCTTTTTGTACCTTGAGGTGGATCGTTCCAACTAAGACTAGGTGAAATGTTCTCACCTTTACAGCCAAATTCATTAGCAATATATTGACTAGTAAAACCATTCTTGGACAGATCACTACTTTGTATGCTAAAGCTTTGTGCGAAAGTATTAAAACTGACTAAATACAAAATAAAAATTATTATCTTTTTCACTTTATTTCTCTTATCATAAATTAGAGTGAAATTATTTTAGATAGAAAATAATAAAAATTCTGCACAAATTAGCTCAATTATAGTACAAATGTGCTTAGATAATAATTCTATTTAGAGTTTAGTGAAGTTTTTTAACACGATTTGGTGCTATCAATTTAACCCATCCCTTGTATGGATATTGTCAAATTAATTTTCTAACATGGGTTTGAATTAGAAGATAGCTATCAAATTACAATTTACCATTAAAAGTTAACTTGACAGTCCCTAACAAAACATTAAAACATGGTGTTTTATTTGATATGATTTTTTAGATATTGATTTCTTCTATGCCTTGAGAGAAGATGGCGGAAGCGCAGAGATTCGAACTCTGGGAGGGTCGCCCCTCGCCGGTTTTCAAGACCGGTGCTTTCAACCGCTCAGCCACACTTCCGCAATGGCTGTGAATATTAAAGTAGACTTGCTTATTTGTAAATAGCTATTTTAATATTTTTTATCGTTTGCTTTAAATTCAATCAAATTATATAGAAAATATACAATAATAGCGCTTTCTTTTTCAAAATTAGTGTTGGATTTTGATTAATTGAGTATAATAAAACGCAAATGAATTAGCGTATGTTAAAAATGTTAGAGCAAATAGAAACCGATGATAAAGGCTATTTAAAAAACTGGCAGGATTGGACTATTGATTTGGTTCCTGAACTGGCTGCTAATGAGTGTATTGAGTTAACTGATGCGCATTGGGAGGTTATCTTATTTGTCCGTGATTTTTACTTAGAATATAAAACATCACCAGCTATACGTGCGTTAGTTAAAGCGATGGAAAAGAAGTTCGGTGCACAAAAGGGTAATAGTCGCTATTTGTATAAGTTATTTCCTGATGGCCCAGCTAAACAAGCGACTAAACTTGCAGGCTTACCAAAGCCCGTTAAATGTATATAGATAAAGGATAACGTTACATTCATGATAAGATGGAAGCTCCCTTTATTACTATTAGTTGTGTTTGGTTATCTCCAATATTCTTTATGGTATGGCAAAAATAATGTGTACGATTATCGAGATAATGTAGAGATGTTAGCCAGTTTGCGGGCTGATAATGAGAAATTGAAGGCTCGTAATGAGCAAATGTTTGCTGAAATTAACGATCTACAACGTGGTTCTGAAGCGATAGAGGAGAGGGCTCGCAGTCATTTAGGTATGGTAAAAGCTAATGAATATTTTTATCGAATTATTATTGATTCAGATTCAAAAAAACGATAATGCATAACATGAATAATCTTAATAATATTATCGCTATTGTGCCAGCTGCAGGAATTGGTTGTCGCATGAATAGCCAAATCCCTAAACAGTATTTAAAAATCGATTCAAAAACAATCTTAGAGCACACACTAAATAAATTATTAACACACCCTCAAATAGCGAAAGTTATTGTTGTTATTAGCCCTGAGGATAACATCTTTAGCTCGCTCTCAATAGCTTCGCACGATAACATTAGTATCACTTTAGGCGGTAAAACTCGTGCTGATTCTGTGTTAGCTGGATTACAATTATTAAATGATAAGCAATGGGCATTAGTTCATGATGCCGCAAGACCTTGTGTGGATCATGATGACATATCTCGCTTGATAGAAACGGTGATTAATAAAAAGCAAGGTGGTATTTTGGCTATGCGTATTAGCGATACGATAAAACGAGCATGCCAAGATAATGACACTATTATTGATTACTCTGAAGATCGAACTTATTTATGGGGCGCAGCAACACCTCAATTATTCAATGCTGGTGAGTTAAAATCTTGCTTACAACATGCTTTAAATAACCATATCGCAATTACTGATGAAGCTTCAGCTATTGAGTATTGTGGGGGGCATCCTTTATTAATTGAATGTCGTCGAGACAATATAAAAATAACGCGTCCTGAAGATTTAGCGTTGGCTAATTTTTATTTAACTAAGCAAATTTTAAATAGGTAAAAATATGAGAATAGGTCATGGATTTGATGTCCATAAGTTTGGTGGTGAAGGTCCAATTACGCTTGCTGGTGTAAAAATTCCTTATCAATATGGACTTATTGCTCATTCTGATGGCGATGTTTTATTACATGCAATAACAGATGCGCTGATTGGTGCATTAGCATTAGGCGATATTGGTAAGCTATTTCCCGATACAGATCCAAAATATAAAGGCATAGATAGTCGGATCTTATTGAAAGATGTGTACAGTATTGTTCAAGTTAAAGGTTATGAATTAGTGAATTTAGATGCCACTATCATTGCGCAAGAACCCAAGATGAGACCGCATGTTGATCAAATGAGAGTTAATATAGCTGAAGATTTAAAAGTTCATTTTGAGCAAATTAGTGTAAAAGCAACAACAACCGAGCAGTTAGGCTTTACGGGACGTAAAGAGGGCATTGCTTGCCAAGCAGTAGTATTATTAGCTCGAAAAACTAAAACAGATTAAATTTAAAAGTAGGCAATACAAGTGTTAACACAACTTAATTATTTATATGGAAAACCGACAGCCACAGGGCAATATAAGCAACAATACGAAGATTTTGTCGTTACAGAACATCTTGGTTTTGAGTTGACTGGTGAGGGTGAGCATGTTTTAGTTTATTTGCAAAAACGTGATTGTAACACTATTTTTGTGGCTGAACAGTTAGCTAAATATGTTGGTATTTCAACTAAGTTAGTGAGTTATGCAGGATTAAAAGATCGTCAAGCGATAACAACGCAATGGTTTAGCTTACATATGCCAGGTCAACAAACGCCAGACTTCTCAGGATTTGATTTAGCAAATTGTCAGATATTAAAAGTTACCCGGCATAATAAAAAATTAAAAATAGGGGCGTTAAAAGGTAACTATTTTAAAATTATTTTAAGAGATTTAACCGCTCAATCTGAAATCGAATCTAAATTAGCATTGATCAAACAACATGGTGTGCCTAATTATTTTGGTGAGCAACGCTTTGGCCGTGGTGAAAATAATATTACCCAAGCTATAAACTGGGCAAAAGGGGCTATTACGGTTAAAGATAG
>NZ_LZGV01000087.1:0-9463 GCF_001690265.1 Gilliamella sp. HK2 | reverse complement strand
TCATCTTCACTGTTTCTTTTGTCTATGCGTACCAACGGTTCGTAGCATTAACAGTCTAATATCGTTATTTCGATACTGGTAATGCTCATTAGGTATTTATCTGATTATGTGCAAAGCCTAATGATAGTATTGTCAGTCAATGATTATTTATGTTGATTGTTCAAAAGTCATATACGTATTATTTTTTTCATCTAAAAAAATATATAAGTAAGAAATATCATGCCTAATTTCGGTTATATCCAATTGGCCTATAAAAAATAACGGTTTATTTTCTACTGTTGGCCATACTGGAGATTGGAGCCATCTGGGTTTATTTTTTAAAAATTTAAAATCATTTTTAATTTCTAATTTTAAAGCTCTTTCTAACTCTATTCCAGATTTATCTTTATGTTTATTAAAGATAAACTGAAAATAAGGTTCAGTCAAATTTAACCATCGTGGTTGAATTTTCATAAACAGGTCATATTTTTTCTTATATTCATTATTTAACGAAAAGCTAATATTTTTTTTGGTAAGCAATTTTGAAAGTAAATCTTTACTATCGAATTCGCCTGATGGTAATAAAATATCAATTTCAATAAGATACAAAAATGCATTTTGTGAATTAGTATATGGAGGTATTTGGGTTTCCTCAGATAAAAGATCTTCAATATCCTTATTGTTATAAAGTTCTTTTTGAAAATCCAGCGGAGAAAGCGAACCCTCCAAATAATTTTTTATAATATCTATAGAATTCATTTTTTATTACCTCCTAGCGGTCTAAATTTATCAAGAGCCGTATGCTGTTCTCTAGTAAACTCACGAAGACATCCAATATCTGGTTCTTACTACATTCCATGAAGAGGTATCACCATTAGGCAATGACTTATTGATAGCATCACCTCTCTTTTATATTTTGAATCGTACTTTGCATGATAACCTCTACGGATCTACCCAAGTCAATCCATTAGTCGCATACTGATACAGATTAAATTCACCCAGCAACCCAATTGGGTCAGGCTAGATAAAGTGGACTATATCAAGGCATAATACCTAAAAGTATTGTAATATAAATCCGTTTTTCTGTCTAAATATTGGCTCTGATATCTGAAGTTTTGATCTATTGATGCGTGTTCAATTTCCTGAATCCCTTTACTCCCAGAGCTGATAATTTCTTCATCTTCACTGCCCCTTTTGTCTATATGTGCCAGAGGTTCGTAGCAACTCTGTCCGGGGTAGATATACAGGCTGCTGTGCTGATTCGGGCTGGTTTTCTAAATCATTATTAAGCCATTCTAGCGGGTACGGTTGTAGGGGGCTGTGCTATTTAGCTGATGTTTTTCGATATGCTAGCCAAGAGCATCGCAGATATTGGAATGCCAATATCTTTTCAAACAACAAAATTAAGAAAGAGTAATGAAGATTATTATTCAATTCAATAAATTCTAAAATATATTTCTAAATTAACTATATATAGCTAACTCAGGCTTACAAAAACCTATAACAAAATCCATTAATTCTAAAATAATATCTTCTTCGTCAAGATACCTCAGGTTTTGTAAACAATCATACATGCAAATCTGTGGCATGCCTTTATTTTTAAAATCAACTAATACCTTTCTAATTTCCAATAAATCTTTATTTGAAGATATTTCTTTTTTCATATAATCAAGGAATTTCTGTTGTTCTAGCATTTTATCCATTTACTTTTTTAATTAGCCAATGCTGTTTGGTATTTTGAAAAGAAGCATCGACTGTTTAGGTTGAATTGCGCCATGTCCTGATTTGTTTTGTACGTGCTGCAAATCATTACCAATGATCTGTTACATACAGGAATATCCCTATTAGGGCTAGCACTCAATGTTCTAGCTGAGTCTACAACTTTGGATTTACTTTTCTTTTTTGTCATTCTTCGAAATATGTCTGAATAATTTAATCCCCATGCTTCGATACAAGTCAACCCATTAGACGCATACTGATACAGATTAACGCCACCTAGCAATCCGGCTAAATCAGTGAATCTACATGTATCAGGATAGTATCACTTTGAAAGCCCGTTATTCTTAATAACTTCATTATTGTGATTTCAATTCTGCAATTTTATTCTCTTGCCACCACAGACAATACCTTTCGTAAAAGCTAAACCTATTGCACGTTTTGCACTTTCAAAAATATAACTATATAAACTCTCGTAGTTTTCAAATTCAGGATCTAAAATGAAAAAATTTTCATTTAACGGTTTAAAAAAACTTTCTTTTACTTCTCTTAATCCATATGGAGCCTGGTTTTTATCAGGAATGCAAATAGAGATAGAAATAACATACTCCTTATCTGATGGATAGCGCATTGATCTTTTGAAAACCCCAATACCATTTGTAGCCCGAGAATTAATCATTATTAAAATACGCCACCCATTTAAATCTAAAATATTTATTCGCGGTAACAAGTTATCAATATATTTGTTCAATTCTATCCACATGAAATGCATATTCACATTGTCATTTATTTTTGGTACTTCAGTAGGCAATGACACCATTATTTTTTTTCCCATAATATACCTTGTAAAATAGTTAGCACCACTTGTTCTTTTTAGTACTGGGTCTATAACGTTTGTCTTTTTCTCGATTGGGTGGCAATTCATGTTTTAATATTCTTAAAAGCCTAACTCTTCTTGCCTCAATTCTTTTCATTTTACCTTTAGTTATTCCTCTATAAGTACGGACTACTTTTGATTCTGCATTGCCAAAGTTAGGGGCTTTTCGTACTTTTCTTATACTCGTATAAGCACATCTATTATCCGCCAGCCATTACATCTTCTGCTTTACTAATTCCTGTTTTAGCACGGCGTTTAGATTCCTATCCATTACATCATATAAAACCCAATCTCAATTAGTGTCATTACTATTTTTATACCATCCAATTGTATCAATTCAAGTCAACCCATTCGTCACATACTGATACAGATTACACCTACCTAGCAGCCCAACTGAGTTGGACTGGGTAAAGCGTCCTATATCTGGATCATAGTACCTAAAGGTATTGTAATGCAGTCTAGTTTTTCTGTCTAAATATTACCCATGATATCTGAAGTTTTGCTCTATTGGTTTGTGTTCGATTTCCTGAATGCGCTTACCCTAGAGCTGATAACTACATTCCCAGAGTTATTCGCCGTTTGCATCGGTAAGCCGTTCTGGTCGGCGTAGAAGCAGCGGATATATTGTTTTTAATTGCCGTCTGTGCCTATACGTGCCAGTGGCTAGTCGTTGCTCTAGTGGGTGTAGATATTCAGGCTACTGTGCCGATTCGGGCAGGTTTCCTGTATTATTGTTAAGCTATCCCATAGGAACGGGTACGGTTGTAAGGTTTGCCAGTGCTGCCTGACTGATGTTTTTCGATACGTCGACCTAAGGCGTCGTAGGCGTAGTTGTAACGCTAGTTGTGGCTAGCACTTTGTTTGTTTTTGAAGCAATAACTCTCTATCTTACATATATCTAATTATTGAGCTAACTTCTATAATTTTATTTTTTAGTAATATTTAATTTCATATTTACCAATTACATCAAAAATATGATCATAAGTGCTGAGTACTATACGTTGCCTTCCTTTTTTATGCACCTCATCAACTAAATCAAAACTAGATTTTAAATATTGCTCATAAGGATACTCATCCATTCTATAAATAAATAAACTATAAATATCACTGAAAGTAAATGTAACTTTAACTTCTGGAACATTCGATATCTTCGGTTTACAGCCTGATAATGCTAATGACGTATTAACAACTAAAGTAAATGGTATACATTCTAATTTTACGTCAGATAATATTAATGCACTTCGCGCATAAATTATACCGTATTTTGTTTGAATTTCTTTTGTATTCATATTATTTACACCTCAATTTTATTGATTTACCACTGGTTTTAGTTGTAAAACGCCGCCATAAAGTAGCTGAAGACAGATCCACTTAAGTTGCCCATCTAGATGGAGCCTTAGAAATTCCAGCCTTTTTAGCAGTATAAAGGCGCCTATTATCCAAACTAAAAACGCACCTTGCGATAATAACTTTGTTTGTATATCAGTGGGTAAATCAAGCTTTTTTATTTTTCTAATAGTCTCTCGATTATTTATGTATGAATGATAATAAAACTATGTATAAGTTTATTCACTTTTTTATCGTTAAAGATTGTAAATATTGCCGATTTTTTGATTAAAGTAATGCATATATTTTCTTTAATTGTCCACAATATTTCTTACTATACGGTATTTTTATTTTTTTTAGATAATTAATTAGGTTATCAACATCGTTAGTAAGTAAATAATACTCTAATAAATGAATAATAAGAAAATTTTCATAGGGTGCATTAACTGAAATAGTGACATCCTTTTCATCATTCCCTTCTTGTTCATCTGGTTCATCAAAGAGAACGACAAACTTAATCGCTATATATTTCAAAAAAGAAGCAAGATTATTCGACAATATGTTTTTTAAATCAGATAAAGTGGCACCAGACAAATTTATTTCATTTGCATCATATTCAAACAATACCGATGGCAATTCTTTTCCGTTTGTCGTAATTTTATATTTTTTCTCTAATTTATCTAATGCCGTTTTATATAATGAGCTATTTATAAAATCTCGAATTTCATTAATGTTTATCATTTATCAACATCTCTTACTATATTTATAACACTATAACCAATGTGTTTATATGGATTGCTTTATGCTTCCATGAGGTTTATTTGGCAATCATCATCATGATTAAATCACTTTTTACTTTTATCATGGCGAGTTTTCTACTCTTTTGTTGCACTATTTTAGAGGGGCGTTACAGCTTAGATTATAATAAACAGATACATTATCTCCCTACAAAATATTAAGGAAACTATTACTATTAGCACATTTATAAATTATTGTTAGATAGTTATATTAAAATAATTATGCCGTTTGAACAAAAAAAAGTCCTGCATTATTAAAATCATCAATTTTCTTTTTTAGAAACAAATATCCAATAGCATCAGATAAAAATAAAGCTCCACCATCATGAACGGGAATATCTGATGAATATAATTGGCCAATAAAATCATATTCATTTAGCAATTTTTCACAAGCCACAATGCCATTGGGTATTTTATTTGACAAAAAAGAAAATGCTGGGTACTCATTATTCTTTAGTTGTGTCTTTTCTAATTCAAGATATTGAGGAACAAGACTATTACTATTTTCACGTAATTTTGATGTCTCAGTTAGTGTAACTCTGGTAAATCCTGATTTTAAATGATCAAGTTCTGCATCATCACCGAAATAAACAATATCGTCCAAAAAATATCTATTTTCATTATATGTTGAAAATACGGAAATATATTTAGCTTTAGGAAGATTAATTCCACTAATAGAATCAGATAATTTATCATTATCGATTGTGAATAATAATGTTAAATTTTCACCTAACGGATTTTGGGGCCAATTGCCGTCAATAAATGCTCCTCCACCAAATTTGATACCACTATTTTCGTTTGATGAAGGTGTAAGCTCATATACTAGGTGCATGATATCTCCATTAACATTTGCTAATTTCTTTATGAATTTTTACGATTTTTCTTAGTATACCAATTTTCTTTTCAGGAACACCAGCTCTTCCCTGTGCTTCATAGTTATTCTAGTCGGTATAGATATACAGCCTGCTGTGCTGATTCGGGCTGGTTTCCTAAATCACTGCTAAGCCATCCCACAGGAAGCGGGTACGGTGTAGGATTTGCCTGCGTTGTCTAGCTGATGTTTTTCGGTACGTCGACCTAAGGCGTTGTAGACATAGCCGTAACGCTCACTAGCTTGGGTATTCGATGGATACTTCGGTCAACATGTGCTAAACATTGTATTTTAATCTTAGATTTTGGCCAAATCGACTAATCTATATATTAAAATGCCTTGATTTGATAGTAATATAATAAAATTTTAGATAATCGTAGTATTTAATTTTATAAATTCTTTAACTCTCTAATTTTAGCTAAGCCTTTTTCCAAACGACTAATATTTTCATACTTATTTTCTACAGTACTTTTATCTAAATATTTAAGCCATCCAGATACATATTTCCTGAATAAATCAAAACCATCTTCCGTAACAGCAGATTTCATTAATATAAAATCAGTTTTCAAATTTCCCACTAGATCAAATGGCTCTACATTAATTAGTAAATGGTTCTCTTTGAGAAACGTTAATAAACTAGTAGATAATCTTATTATTTGGTTTTGATATTCTTTACTTTTATTTGCGCCTAATAACATAGGAATATTATGTAATTCAAAATCTTCATTATTCATTATTTTGCCTTATAACTTTTGATATACTTTCAATTTCGATCAGTTCGTTAGTATTTTTATTTTTCACATATATACTTCCTGTACTATGTATCCGAGCTTCTTTTGCTAATTGTTTGTACTTAGAGGCAGTTTTACTTGTTATCTCATAAGGACGCCATTTTCCATTTGTCTTTTAACCACAAAGTCGACTCTATGTCGTTCACCTGTTATAGGATTTTAACTGGTTTGGCACCCGTTCATTTTTTAGAGTTTGATGGCAGAATCAATCGCTACCTTTAACTGGCAAATACACAAAATAATATAGAATGGTGTCTCTCAATTTTCTATCTAAATACTAATCTATTATTTTAATTTTCAATAATATCTTGATATAGTTCAATTAAGTCATTATTGTTACTTTTTAGGCATTTATTCATTAATTTGATTTTTAAGTCTGAGAAATTTAAGTATAGTAGTAATTCAGCTAATCTTCGGTATATAAAGTCATCGAAAGAAGCAAGGTAATGATCCAACATACTGCATAATTTATGTTTTACGATTTTATTCTCTTTAAATTTGATTAATATATCTCTAGCTATAGGAATATTATCAATATTGCCATCGACTGATATGTCTATAATTATAGGAATTAATATTTCTAATTCTTCGTCATTAAAATCATCATCTCTTATGAATCTTAACGCTGTTCCTTGTTCTGATAATGTGTTTAATGCTAATAGTAATTGTTGGAAAAAACATTCTGATTTTCTAAAATAATATTTAGAAGAAAATAAATTTGTTTCAGATTCTTTTAAATTAAACCATTCTATAGAAAAAATTGTATTATCTTTCATTTTGTTACTACCATACGCACAAGAAATTGAGTTAAATAATTTTTTAAATTCATTCATGAATATATCACGTTTAATACCTAATCCATTAGGGAATGATTTTCCTTCAGGTATTGTATAGTAATGTTCAGTTAATGGAGACTTATTAGGATCTAATGTGGTTGATGCACCTTGCGGTAATTTTTTATCAACCTGAGGTTTTACCATACCAGTGCTATCAGTATCAATATCTTTGCTTGCTCTTGGTTTTTGGGCTTGTTTTTGTTTCCAAAAGCACACAATTCATTATTTAAGCCCAAGGATCAATCTAAGTCAACTCATTATTACCATTCCATATTCTTAACTCATAAAAATTCTCTGTTGGTAAAATTGAAAATCCAAAAGAGTTATTTATGGCAACTAGCAAACACTCTAACGTCTTGTTACTATTCTTTACTGTCATATTCCAAAATAATGTTGGATTTTGCTTAATGTTATTAATATGCAATTTTAAATAATAATATGTATTACAAGTGATAATTTGAAAAACTACTAAATCATTAGTATCAATACTACTCAAAAAATCACAAAATCGGTTAAATAATAAATTTTCATTTACTGATAAATCTACTGGCTGATGTTCAATATTATCAATAAATTTTGACAAAAAGACATTATAATCATGCGACTCAAACGTTATCGAATAGCTGTTATTATTAATCCGTAATTTATTTGAGATATTTTGAACAATTGCCTTTTTTTCTTTTTCAATAACTGATAATTTCAATCTTTCTTTTAAAGATAATGACATTATTTTTTGCCTTTAGCATTTGTAATTTTTGTCATATTTTCAGGAATATGTCTACCATATTGATTATATCTTACTTTTGGTTGGAGAGGATCACCAGACAAATCATCAGCAGTATAAAAGTGAGGAACGCGATCAAATTTATTTTCTGGTTTTGAAGTATTTAGATCGGCGTGGACGTAAACTATTTCTTCATCTTCACTACCTCTTTTAACTATGCGTGCCAGTGTTGGTAGTTGCTTTGGTCGGTATAGATATACAGGCTGCTGTGCTGATTCTAGCTGATTTCCTGAATCATTTTTAAGCCATCCCACAGGAAGCGGGTACGGTTATAAGGGTTGCCTGCGCTGCCTAGCTGATGTTTTTCGATACACCTCGGTTTGGTGTCGTAGTGGTAGTGCTAGGTAGCGCCGTTGGTTTGTTTGCAGTCGATTTGTCCGTGGATACTGTATTGGTTTTTATGTCTTCCAAACTAATTAAATACTTTTAAACATTATTAAAAGGGTAAGTTAATTTTTTTATTCAGTTTTTCTTCAATAAGTGTCGATAATTCTTTAAATAAAGTTTCCCAAACCTGAATGTACTCTAATTTACTGATAAAAAGTTTCATATCAGGAATTTTTCCATTATATATGCCTACATCTGGTCCTTTCTTATATTCAAGTTCTACGCCTTTATCTTTAATTTCATAATAGAAGTAAAAATCAGAGCCTTGCTCACAAAACCAAATATCATCTTTGCCTGCCCAATTATTTTTTACTCGTTTGACAGATTTAACAATATCTTCGTAACATGCTGTTATGTCCGCATAAATGTAAAAATGTACTCTATAGTCGTCTTTCAGTTTAATGTAAAACTCAGGATCAGCATATCTTCTCAATTCCTCCAATGCATATTGAAAAGGAGTTAGTTCGTCATCAATATCATCATCAATATCGCCTATGGGATTTTGATAGTTAACCTCAAATATAGTTTCCATTTTAATCTCCAGGAATATAAAGGCAGGCTATAATAGGTTTGCCTCTAATGACTACTCTTATAAATCTTACAATATCCATTATTTTTATTGTTCTATCAGGATAATATTGTAAATACCCCAAACTTAGTACACAACTCACGTAGAAAATCATGCTGCTTGTTTTAGTGTTTTATACTCAATCGGTGTCATGTTATTTAATGCCTCATGCGGTCTTTCGGTGTTATAAATGGTTAGCCATTCTTCGGTTACCTTTCTTGCTTGTTCTAGATTATTAAATAGATATAAATCGAGTACCTCAGTGCGATAGGTACGATTAAATCGTTCAATATAGCCATTTTGATAAGGGCTACCGGGCTGGATATAATCAATGGTTATACCATGTAATTTAGCCCAGTTGGTAAAGGTTTTTTCTGTAAATTCTGGCCCATTATCGACCCGTATTTTTAATGGATACCCATGATATTCGGCCAGTTTATCTAAGTAACGGGTAATCCTTCCTGCGGGTAAGCTTACTGCAATATCAATCCCTAACGCCTCACGATTAAAGTCATCGATGACATTGAATGT
>NZ_LZGV01000086.1:0-68465 GCF_001690265.1 Gilliamella sp. HK2 | reverse complement strand
AATGTATTATTTTAATGAAAACACTAAAAAATATAATTATTTAGATCAATATTGTATTGCTTATGATAATAAAAAGTTTTTTCAAAAAAAGTGTACTAAAAAAGAAAGACAAGATTGTGAAAAGGCGGTCGTAGAGGTCGGTGATGAGCCATAATCAAATGAATAGAAATTTATTTTTTATAAAGAACAATTCAATCTTGCTTCCTAAGTTTATTGCTCATTAATGGTTAAAATGAAACGCTAATATTAAAATATAGATAAGCCCAAAGAAGCACTTTATAGACGAAAAAAGGGAAAATAATCTAAAAGTGAGGTTGGAATGATTTGTATAAAAAGAATAGTTTTTACCATGGTGTAACTATCCTCTAAAATAGTATAGCAAAAAATAGAAAATTCTCTATGATAAAAGTAAAAGAGGATTTAATTATGAAAAAAATGACTGAACATCAAATTGTATCTATTTTAAAATAAGCAGAGGCTGGTATTCACGTTAAAGAACTGTGGCCATAGGGTATGATAATTTTCATCAATGGCGCGATACGGTGCAGACATCAAACCCTTAAAGGAGCTTGAGGCTGAAAACCGTAAGCTTAAACAGATGTTTGCTGAGCTAAGTTTAAAATCACAGCTTCAGGAAGAAATCATAAAAAAGCTTTAGTGCCCACAAAGGCACGTAAAACGTGGGCACAGCAACTACAACAAAATCATTCAGTTGCTATTGCTATGAGTTGTGCTATTGTTGGCTTAAGCCTTTGTGCTTACTATTATCAACCTGAGTTACTGGATGATTCGGTGATTGTTTCGGTGTTGAATGCTATCACAAACCGACATTTACGCTGGGGTTTCCTAAATGCTTTAATCGTACCTATCGCGGAATTACTCGATTTATAACACCTAAAGACTGCATGAGACATTTAATAACATGACACCGCTCGAATATAAAACGTTAAAACAGGCAGCCTAATTTTCTACCTGAATTGTGTACGAAGTTTGGGGGGGTATTTACAAGAAAAATAACTTTGATTTTATTTATTTTTATGTTTGCTTGTTAAATAAATAGTGAAAGTTTAATAAAACTCACTTACTTCTAAATAACAATAATTAGCTTCGCTAACAGCTAATAAATGCAAATAAAGCTAGTAATTTTATACTATTTATGATATAAAACGCGCGCTACATTTCATATTGTTTTTCTATATAAGATAGTAAATGACAATTAGTAATGAATAAAGCATTAAATTTTAATAATTAATTAACGTTATAACACACACATATCATCACACTTTTCCGGGGTGCCTTTTACTTGTTGTTATTAGGTCGGTTAAAGCGGATATGTGGAGGCATAACCCCAACGTCAAAATGAGGAAATCATGACTACAGTATCAATGCGCGATATGTTACAAGCGGGTGTACACTTTGGACACCAAACTCGTTATTGGAACCCAAAAATGAAACCATTTATTTTTGGTGCACGTAACAAAGTTCACATCATCAATCTTGAAAAAACAGTACCAATGTTCAATGAAGCATTAGCTGAATTAAACAAAGTTGCTGCGCGTAAAGGTAAAATTTTATTTGTTGGTACAAAGCGTGCAGCTAGCGAAGCCATTAAACAAGCGGCTGAAAGCTGTGGACAATACTATGTTAATCACCGTTGGTTAGGTGGTATGTTGACTAACTGGAAAACAGTACGTCAATCAATCAAACGTCTAAAAGATTTAGAAACACAAGCTAGTGATGGTACATTTGACAAATTAACCAAAAAAGAAGCACTAATGCGTGCTCGTGAAATGGCTAAATTAGAAAATAGCTTGGGTGGAATTAAAAATATGGGTGGCTTACCCGATGTGATTTTTGTTATTGGTGCAGACCACGAACATATCGCAATCAAAGAAGCTAACAATTTAGGTATTCCAGTCATTGCTGTTGTTGATACTAACTCAGATCCTGATGGTATTGATTACATTGTTCCTGGTAATGATGATGCAATCCGCGCAATTCAATTATATGCAAATGCGGTTGCTGAGGCAGTCCGTTCTGGTCGTGAACAAAACCAATCTCCAGTATCTGAAGAAAGCTTCGTAGAAGAAGCACCAGCAGCTGAGTAAAAACTCAAATATTTTCGGGTGGATGCTTGAGTGTCCACTCATTCTAATGAAAATCATCACAATGGTTAAATAGAGGATTAAAAAATGGCTGAAGTTACCGCTTCTATGGTAAAAGAACTGCGCGAAAGAACTGGCGCAGGTATGATGGAATGTAAAAAAGCATTAGTTGAAGCTAATGGTGATATTGAACTTGCAATTGACAACATGCGCAAATCAGGTCAAGCCAAAGCAGCTAAAAAAGCAGGTCGTGTTGCTGCTGAAGGTGTGATTATTTCTAAAATTTCTGCTGATAAAAAGTATGGCGTTATCTTAGAAGTTAACTGTGAAACAGACTTTGTTGCCAAAGATGCTGGTTTCCTAGCATTTAGCGAAAAAGTAGCAACAGCAGCTTTAAATGATCGCATGATTGATCTTGCTGCTTTACAAGCAAAATTTGAAGAAGAACGTACTGCACTAGTTGCTAAAATTGGCGAAAATATTGGTATTCGTCGTGTTGCTGAAATTTCTGGTGACGTAGTTGGTAGTTACCAACATGGTGCTCGCATTGGCGTATTAGTAGCAGCTAATGGTGCTGATGATGAATTAGTTAAACATATTGCAATGCATATTGCAGCAAGCAAACCAGAATATGTTGATCCAAGTGATGTGCCTGCTGATGTTGTTGAACATGAACGTAACATTCAAATCGATATTGCAATGCAATCAGGTAAACCACGTGAAATCGCTGAAAAAATGGTTGAAGGCCGTATGCGTAAATTCACTGGCGAAGTATCATTAACTGGTCAAGCTTTTGTTATGGATCCTTCTAAAACTGTTGGTGATTTACTAAAAGAAAAGAAAGCCACAGTCGCTTCATTCATTCGTTTTGAAGTAGGTGAAGGTATTGAAAAAGTCGAAGTTGACTTTGCTGCAGAAGTTGCTGCAATATCGAAACAATCTTAATTGTTTCAAAAAACCGCCGTTAAGGCGGTTTTGTTTATCTACAAAATATTTTAAAATTACGACAAGCTAATTTGTTAGCTTATTGAGTAATTAAACAACGAAATAGTGAGACTTCAATATGGTGACCCCTTTCTATAAACGTATTCTTCTAAAACTCAGTGGTGAAGCGCTACAAGGTGATGAAGGCTTTGGTATTGATGCAACTGTTCTTGACCGTATGGCGCAAGAAATAAAAGAACTGATTGAAATGAATGTTCAAGTTGCTGTTGTTATTGGGGGTGGTAATCTATTTCGTGGCGCAGGACTTGCTAAAGCTGGGATGAACCGAGTGGTTGGTGATCATATGGGGATGCTTGCAACGGTTATGAATGGCCTTGCGATGCGTGATGCGTTGCACCGAATTGAAGTTAATGCGCGTTTAATGTCAGCGATACCATTGAATGGCGTCTGCGATGATTATCGTTGGACTGAAGCAATTAGCTTGCTTCGTCATGGTAGAGTCGTTATTTTATCAGCAGGAACGGGTAATCCTTTTTTTACCACGGATTCAGCAGCCTGCCTGCGTGGTATTGAAATCGAAGCAGATGTTGTTTTAAAAGCAACCAAAGTTGATGGTGTTTATTCAGCTGATCCTGTAAAAGATCCAAATGCAACACTTTATAAGACGCTTAACTATGAAAAAGTATTAGATGATGAACTTAAAGTCATGGATTTAGCGGCATTTACATTAGCAAGAGATCATAATCTACCTATTTGTGTGTTTAATATGAATAAACCAGGTGCGTTGCGTCGCGTCATATTAGGTGAGCAAGAAGGAACATTAATTAGTAACAAAGCAACAGTAACCAGCTAATTATCTTTATCTTAAATAAGGCTTTTATTATGTTAAACGAGATTCAAAAAGAAGCGCAAACGCGCATGGAAAAAAGTATTGATGCATTTCAAAATCATATTTCTAAAGTAAGAACTGGTCGCGCATCACCAAGTTTATTAGATGGCATTATGGTTGAATATTACGGTAGCCCAACGCCGCTTCGTCAACTAGCCAATGTTGTTGCTGAAGATGCAAGAACACTAGCTATAACCGTATTTGATAAATCATTAACGCCAGCTATTGAAAAAGCGATTTTAACTTCAGATTTAGGGCTTAATCCTGCGTCAGCAGGCACAGTAATTCGTGTACCTTTGCCACCGCTTACAGAAGAACGCCGTCGTGATTTAACCAAAATTGTTCGTAATGAAGCAGAACAAGGTCGAGTATCGATTCGTAATATTCGCCGTGATGCCAATGATCAAATTAAAGCATTGCTAAAAGATAAAGAAATATCTGAAGATGATGAGCGTAAAGCACAAGATTTAATCCAAAAAGCAACCGATGCTGCAATCAAAAAATTAGATGCTGTGCTGGCCGATAAAGAAAAAGAGTTAATGGAATTCTAATTTATCTTTTTTCCTTGCAAACGCTTGGTTTTATAAAACTGAGCGTTTTTTATTTACTAAAATGTTGCTATTTTATGTATATAATATTTTCAACTTTTCAGCACAAGTAGCATGGGTATGGATAAAAACAAGATATATTAGCTTGTTTTAACTATGATTGAATATTCCAAGATAAACACTTTTTATTTTCATGGGCTTCTTTTAATGCTATAGATATTAATGATAATTCTTCTTCAGCTTTTTCCTTATCTATTGGATCTGATGATATTGCGGAAACAACTTTTTTATTCTGTATAAAATATCTTTTAGTAACCGTGAATACTACTTCTGACTTTATATTTTCATCATTGTCATCATGATAGTAAATTGGGACATTGTAATATTCAGCATTTGAGATAACTTGGTATCTATTACTGTTTTTTATAACGGTAATTTTTCCACGATAAGTTTCACCATAAATATTAATCTCAATCTTATTTTTGCGACATATTAATCCTGCGCCTTCTGTTGAAGGAATCGATTCAAGTGTTATCTCATCAGCTTTTGATGTAAAAGATAGGCATAGTAAGTTGATGAATATTAATAAGCGAATCGTTTAATCATCTTGTTTTTCCGTCAATTACCTTATTTTCTAATTCAATTTCAGCTTGATTTATTTCTTGCTTTAATTAAAGCTATCTCGTATTAAAACCCAAAATCATTATCTAGTTCATCTTCGTTTTTGCAATAATTATCTTCTTTTTGTGTGCATTGACGAGAAAATACTTTATCTGAATCATTCGTGCTACGTCTTTTATAATTACATACCGAATTAAGTAAGGTATAGCTATGTTTTTTAGTGTCAAATTGAAAAGTTTTAGTAATTACAATGTCGTTATCTTCTTTAATTGGACAAATTTTTTTCTGAATGGCTTGTTGTTTCTTTTCATCAAAAGAAATATCGAGACCATCTAAATTCAGATAAACAAATTTTCCTTTTTTCTTATCAAAGGAGTAAAAACGATGAAAAGTAGGCACCCCCATTACATCATCGGTTGTTTTAGAAATAAAAAAATCATTATCAATGCCATCAAAATTGTAATCATCAGTGCCTTCAGGTCTATGAATTACTGTGCTATCACCGTTTTTTATTGTTTCGATTGACATAAATTCATAATCACTAATAGCAGCATCATTAATTGTTTGTAACAAACTACCGTCTTTTTTTCGGTAAACATTAATGCCAACCATTTTATAAGCGCAGCCTTTTATAGATAAAACGATTTTGAAATAGTAATCTTTAGTTGTCTTGTGTTGTAAAAATTCTATTTCTTTAGATTTTTTTTCAAATATATCTAATTCTGAGTCCGAAAAGCATCCAAATTGCAGTTCACTTTCTAATTCTGTTTTAGGTAATGACGCTAATCTTTTATCAGCTGAAAGATTATCATCAGACTCTGCGTCATACTCATTTTCGGTTAAAAGCTTAGGATGATTGGTGATATTATTGATATATAAAGTTGCATTACCAGCAAAATCATTATTATAATTGTAATAATACTCTTCTTTATACTTGCCATTCGTTCTGATTTCGATTCGATAAAAATAGTTGGCAAATACAAAGTTGGATAAACATAAGATAGCCACTATAATGTATTTTATTGTTTTCATATTCTTTCACTTAATCATATTATCCACTTCTCAAACTAACAGCATTTAAGAATTATTTTATAGAAATTTATGGCATTTTAGTTGATAGTCTATGCTTATTTAGGCATGCAATTACTAGTCGGCGTAAAATGCATTCCATGGTACCCAATTAATTATTTCACCATATTTTTCACTTTGATAACTCACTTTAAACCATAAAAGCTTTCTCATTTTATAAATTTCATAAAGGTTAGTTTTTTTGAGTTTCTCATTGTCTAATTCTACATCTAAAATTTTGACAAAATCGTTTCTTTTTAAATAGTTATAAGTTGGATATTGAAAGTCTGGTTGTTCATAAAGTTGAACTTTTTCTAGTTGAATATAAGAATGAATATCGCTTTTTTCGGTTGAGTTATCCAGTATATCTGAAAGCCTGTCCATATCATAAAAAGTAAAATTACCGTTAGAATTGAGAATATCTAAACCAATCATATGTTGGTATTCAAATTCACCTAATTCTTTAATTCTTTGAAATACTTCGACATGTTTGAAATGATATTGCTTATCTTTATTTGCTATTATTACTGTATATTTATCTAAATCATAATCCTTAATTGATTGATAGTGTTGATAAAAACTAATATCACCCACTTTACCAACAAAAACATCAAAATTTTTATGTAATAAACTTTCATCAGTGTGAGGGAAATAGGAGTAAGAATTTAATTGGCGAGGATCAAAAAGAGCCAAGGAACCATTTAAATCTTTAATATTGTTAATCTGCTTTCTTTCAGTGCAATAAGAATATCGGGTTTCCATCAAGTTGATTAACCGTCTCTTAACATAGCTACAATCAATAGTTAGTCTGTTGTTTTGAATTGTTATTGGAATGTAGCCTTGAATATTATTTGTTGTTGCATGCTTGTAAAACAATGCGGGTTGATTATTCCAATTGGCAAATTGAACATCAAGTGAATGATAAGATCCAATCAAATTTTCAAGTTGATAATCCACATTATCACCTTTTACTTCTAATATAGCGGGTTTTGAAAATTCATTATTTTCATCATCACAACGATAAGATATAAAGTTATACGATTTTGAATTAATCTCGAACGAATAGTTTTTAGCTTCTATTTTGTTTGAACAATGCTCCTTCGCATTGCAGATAGCGCTTATTGATATACATAATATTAATATTATTTTTTTCATTTCAAATTATTGTTCACTAAATAATGATTTTAAGTCTATTCCAGTATATAAATTAGCTAAGATTAAGGGTAGAAAAAATTAATTTTTATATAAGTAACCTAAGGTAAAAACAATGGCAATCGATACCGTTTACGTGCATTATGTCGATGTTTAAATGTAACGGGAAATCGTTTCTATTATCAGCGACAATTGACGTAGCAACCACAAGATATATTGCTGAGTGAAATAGTGGGACGAAGTGCTGGCAGGCATAAAACAGCGGCACGGGTCATGCAAGCGATGAGTCAAATATCCATGAACTTACAGACGATTGAGTTTTTTCATTCTGATAGAGGAAAAGGGTTTGATAATCATTTGATTGATAAATGCTTAACAGCATTTGGAATTAAACGGTCGTTAAGTCGCAAAGGCTGTCTTTATGATAACGCAATTGCAGAAAGCACATTTAAAGCCGTAAAACCAGAATTTATGCCAAATACTATTTTTGATCACTGGCGCAACTTAAATTGGAATTTAATCACTATGTGGATTGGTTTAATTATAACAGGCTTCATTCAATATTAAATGGACAGTCGCCGATTGAATATAAAAGAAATCGATGACCTTATTTTTTGTACTAAAAAGTGTGGACATACCACCAGACTCTTTGGCATAAGCTGTAAAAGAAATTGAAGATAATAAAGGGCAAACTAATGAAAATAATTAATTTATTAATTATCGTATTGTTTAATTTTATAGGTGCCTATCTAAGTTACCAATGGTGTTATCGAACGATTATCGCAAAACATCGCACACCAGAATTATATTATTTGATGTGTTATGGTTTGTGTTATTTCTGTTTTATTCTGATTTCAATCTTCCTTTATACTGTGGCACTCATCAGATTGGATTGCCGCCCTGTATTTCTTGTCTTATTTTAAGTTCATTAAGGCTTGTGCAAAAAACGCTCTAACTTATCCGCCTTAAAATGTAGTTCAGAAATTGTGTCGCTTATCCACGCACATCATAATCACTATTCGGTAATGGAAATCCCCACACCTGATTACAGGTATAATGCCTATGGATATCATGTAGCTTGTGCTAATTCTGCTAATTTTTGTTTTCTACTCCTTTAGGTTATTTATTCTAATTTATATCTAAATTTTTAACACGTTAAGGATGCTAAAGCCTTTTGCCTATTACCATTAACAAATCATTGAGCATAATAATTTATGATTGAAACGGTATAGAATCCTGAATCTTTTTTACAAATGCATTAAACATTATGATGATTTAGATCTAAAATGCGATTTGCTAGCGGGTAAAAACGAGTCATCAGTGTGCATGTCTAACCATGTTTGACGGTAACGTTGACATCGCTTTATTTGATAATAGTTAGCCAATGCCAAAAATCCTTGTAATTCCATTATCTCCAAAAAATAACGTTGCCACTTAGCGACGGTATCGGTATTAATTCCCAATTGTTGGCTAATCGTTTTAAATGTCTCACCTTGTAGTAATAAATCAACAAAAGGTAACCATAGTTCACAATGAGATAATTTATCAAGATAATACTTTTTGAGAGGATTAAACGTTCGGCGACAGGTTCGGCAACGAAAATTAAGGCGGTGCCCAATGCGAACTGTACTAAGCGATCCACAATAATCGCAAGGCATAACTGACGTACCAAGTAGCTTGGTCAGCCATAACTTAAATGCCTGAGCTTGTCTAGACACTTCTACCGGCATCGTTTGTGTAAGATTCAGTATTGCTTGATAAAGATCTGGCTCATACTGCGCTAGCCACTGACGAATAACGTTATCTCGCCTTTGAGCAGCTCGTGGTGAAAGGTGAAATTTATTGGCAATCAAGCTATGTGGCAGAGCAATTAACGTCATGGGCGCAATGTCAATCAGTAATGCGACAGGCTTAAGGCGTCGACATAATGAACTTGTTGCGATTAATGACGGGACTTGTTGCAAAAAGCGCTTAGCAGCAGAATGCTGCTCTTCGGGTAAAATAGCGTGATACATTGTTGATCTCCTTTAAAACGGTATAGAATCCTGAATATTTTTTACAAATAATATAACCTAAAAAGTGAACAGGTGGAATTATTTGATTAACGACTGCCCAGCATAAACAGAATATGCTATATTATTTTTCGTTTGATTTTACAAGGCGATAAGATGGATATTAAACTAACCAAACATGATAAACGCTATATTGAAAGCACAGACGACGTGTATAGCATTATGCAGCGTGTGTTATTGCGTGAAGACAAGATAGACCAAGAAAAGGAACATCTTTGGATGATTGGTATGAATCAAGCGGGTTATATCCTGTATATTGAACTAATTGCGCTTGGGTCTTATAAATCGGTCAACATTGAACCAATGAACGTGTTTCGTATTGCGGTGATGAAAAACGCTTCACGGGTGATTTTGGTGCATAATCACCCATCTGGATCGCTAATCCCCTCAGAGGCGGATAAAGATATCACCGACCGCTTAATTCAAGTTGCCCATATTTTAAATATCGAGCTTACCGACCACTTAATTATCACCCCAAAAACCTATATCAGCTTTCGCAACATCAAACTGATGGCTGAACTTGAACAAAGCTTGAAATATGTTCCGACTTACCAAGTAGTTGAACGCATCCGTAAACAAGAAAAACAAATTGCAAAAGAAAAATTAGCGGTTGAGAGGGATAAGACCAAAACAGCTCAGCAGAAAGCAAAAGCAGAAAAAGCTCGTCGAGAAAAAGCTGAATCTGAAAAGAAAATACTAATTAATGCGTTACTGGAAAAGGGCGTATCTATTGAAAATATTGCGAAGATTTTGGGGGATTACGGTGAGAGTAGTTGAGAGAATTATTAATTTAAAATAATAGTGCATTTTATAAACAGTTAGAAGAGCAAGATCTAGAGTTTATAAGAGAAAACTATCCAGACAATATTTTAGAACTTATTACCCATAATTTTGAGGGATATATAGATAAACTAAAAGAGGATGATTCTTTAATTGATCATGATGAGATAATAAATCTATTATCAACAGAGTTAAGTTCAGCGCAAAAAACGTCATTGTTAGGTTTAACAAATGTTCCTATTTCCATTAATTATGCAAACGATTCAGTAGCGCTTCTAAGGTAGTAAAAACAGATAAATACTGATTTTATTGTTATCCCATACTATTGGAAATGGTTGAATAGTCGCCCTATTTGAGGTGGCTATAGTTGAATTTTGAGTATTTTTTTCATTGCTAATCCGTTAAATATTTTATCATTAAAATAATTAGTTATTTTAATCAAATGGAATAATCTCGATAGTAATGTATTATTTTAGATAACCATTAATATAATTAAGACTTTTAATCTTTTTATTTCCACTAATATCGAGGATTACTCCTCGATATTTTTTACCCTTTTACACACACGACTTGCCGTAATTGATGGACAATTTCGACCAGTTCATTTTGAGCTGTCATTACTGCATCAATATCTTTGTATGCCATTGGGATTTCATCAATCACATCAACATCTTTACGGCATTCAACATGCGAGGTGGCTTTGATGTGGTCTTCAATGGTAAATTGTTTTTTTGCTGCTGTTCGGCTCATAACTCGCCCTGCACCATGTGAGCATGAACAGAAACTTTCTTCATTACCAAGCCCTCGCACAATGTAGCTTTTTGCACCCATTGAGCCCGGAATAATCCCTAGCTCACCTTTACGAGCTGATACCGCTCCTTTACGTGTTACAAAAATATTATGACCAAAATGATGCTCTCTTTGAACATAATTATGGTGGCAGTTAACAGCTTGTAGATGACTAATAAACTCAATATTTAGTGTATTACCGATGGCTTTAATTGTGTTATGCATCATCGCTTCACGATTTAAACGGGCAAACTCTTGAGCCCAATTTACCGCCATAAGATAATCATTAAAATGCTCAGTGCCTTCAACAAAGTAGGCTAAATCTTGGCTTGGTAAAAAGTTATCAATAAAATAAGTAGCCATGTCTTGTTTAGCTACTTTGATAAAATACTCTCCAATAGCATTACCCACACCACGTGAACCGCTATGTAACATAATCCAAACCCGATCAGCTTCATCCAAACAAATTTCGATAAAATGATTACCAGTTCCTAATGTCCCTAAATGATGGTAGTTATTGGTATTTAAAAAATGTGGATATTTTTCAGTCAGCTTTTCAAATTCTGGTAATAGCTGTTGCCAATATTGATCCACAATTAATGGTGGATTTTGCCAACTACCTTGATCGCGACCTATTTTTTTTGGCGTTAAACCATGTGGTACGGCTTTTTCAATCGCTAAACGTAAGGGGGCTAGTTTGTCAGGTAGATCAGCTTTGGTTAATGAAGTTTGTACTGCCATCATTCCACAGCCAATATCTACACCAACCGCAGCAGGTATAATTGCACCAATAGTAGGAATCACGCTACCGATAGTTGATCCTTTACCTACATGCACATCAGGCATTACAGCGATGTGTTTAAAAATAAACGGTAATTGTGCCAATTTTAATAGTTGTTCTTTAGCTTCAAGCTCTACTGGTACGCCTTTTGTCCACATTTTTATCGGCTTAGTATTTTCGGTTTTCAATACTTCATATTGTCTCATTTTTTACTCCTTCTTAATTTCATACAGTGCTAAGTTTATAAGCTCTATTTTATTTTTGGATTTTATTCCCCCTTTGGGCGATAAAATCTTTTTTTTGTGATTCTGTATGATAAATATTGCTAAAAGCGTGCCAAAAATTAAAAAATGGTAAAAATAATTAGTATTGTTTTGATTAAAAAAACAAAAATAAGTTTAAAATAGATGAAAATAGAAATTTAATAGATTTTGGTTGATTAATTTTTTATAATTTATTCTAAAAAGTTATAAATATTTATAAAAATGAAAAAGAATGTAGTATTTGGTTTTTTAGGAAATGTACTGGATCAACGTAGTAAAGGTAAACGGCGATGGTTACAATGGCGACCGACTATTGATTTATGTCATCGATCTGATCTACCACTAACTCGATTTGAATTACTCTATTATCAAAACGATTATCATCTGCTTTGTGAAGTTGTTAAAGATATTAAAATTTTATCGCCACAAATTGAAGTAAGGCCAATTGCAGTAAATATAGATGATCCATGGGATTTTGAACAAGTTTATACCTGCCTTTTTGATATTTCGAAAAACTACTCATTTAATTCAGAACAAGAAGAGTATTATTTGCATATCACAACTGGTACGCATGTTGCACAGATTTGTTGGTTTTTGCTAGCAGAATCGCGCTATTATCCAGCTAAATTATTACAAATGTCTCCACCATCCAAAAAGGAGATAATGGAAAAAAAATATAACTTAGCGGAAGCCGATCTCATTGCGCAAGTACCTTATGGTAAAATGAATATCATCGATTTGAATTTGCATCGTTATGATAAAATCCTAACCCGTTTTCAACAATATGCCATTCAAGCAACGGATCTGTTAAAATCTGGTATCGCTACTCGTAACCAACAATTTAATCAATTAATTGCTGAAATAGAACAGGTTGCCAGCCGATCACATGCTCCTATTTTATTGTGTGGGCCAACTGGTGCTGGTAAATCATTTTTAGCTAAACAAATTTATTTACTAAAACACACTAATCATCAAATTAACGGTCAATTTGTCGAAATTAACTGCGCCACCTTACGAGGTGATAGTGCAATGTCAACCTTATTTGGCCATGTCAAAGGCGCATTTACCGGTGCAAATTTTGCTCGTAGCGGATTACTTAAAAATGCGGACGGGGGAGTATTATTTTTAGATGAAATTGGTGAACTTGGGCTTGATGAACAAGCAATGCTATTAAAAGCTATCGAAGAGAAACAATTTTATCCATTTGGTAGTGATAAACCGATACAGAGTGATTTTCAATTAATAGCTGGAACTAATAAGGATCTTAAATTGGCTATTGTGAATGGCGAATTTCGTGAAGATCTGTTTACCAGAATCAATTTGTGGAGTTATCAACTGCCGAGTTTAGCCGAACGGAAAGAAGATATCGAACCGAATATTGATTATGAATTGGCACGTTATGCTAAAGAATATGGCATTATGCCACGTTTTAATCAACAATCAAGGCGTGCTTATTTAGCCTTTGCTACCTCTCCAGAAGCCTTATGGTTGGGCAACTTCCGTGAATTGAATAGCTCGATTATTCGAATGGCAACGTTAGCACCACAAGCCAATATTACGTTGGAACAAGTAGAAAAGGAAATTTTGCGTTTAAAACAAAACTGGGGGAAACTCAAGTCAGATGATCCTTTAATTCCATTAGAAATAGATGAATTTGATCGCTACCAACTGGAAAAGGTAATCGAAATCTGCCAAAAAAGTAGCTGTTTATCTGAAGCAGGCAGACTATTGTTCGCCGTGTCTCGCATAAAAAAACAACGTAGCAATGATGCCGATCGATTAAAAAAATATTTGGCCAAGTTTGGTTTAAATTGGGATATGGTTAATAAACCTTAATCAATGTATCGGTAACATCTATCCCATAAATGCAAAGATTTTTACTGACAACTATATTTATACATTTAAACTAATTAAACGAGATTGTTCATCAAATTTAGCAATTATTCTTTGCTCACCTTTTATTGCAACAAGCTCTGTTTGAGCTGTCAAATTGCTTGGTTTGACTTGATAATCTTTAGCAATTAGATAGTATTTAAGCGCCTGATAATGATCCACATCAAAGTTTGAAATAAATTGAGAAAATATTTCAAAAATTTGGTTTTGATTATTTTTCTGCTCATGGTTATCACTTTCAGATGAAGAACGACCAAACAGATTTTTTATAAATTTTGGCAAAATTTTAGAGGTTTTATTCTGGTTATTATTTTCTGAGTTAATATGATCTTTTTTTATGGTTACCAATGCTATTCCTTGCCCAAAATCAGCAAGATAATACCCATCTGTGTTAAACATTCCTGTAGCAATTACCCCAATTTTGTATAACTCTTGTTGTGTAGTGTCAAATTGAGCAGTAGTGAATAAATTAATATTATTTTTTTCACCGTAGCTTTTTAAACTCAACGCTTGTTCAATAACCGATATGGGCAACTGCGATGCTTCATTATTCCAGGACCAAAGCCATGTTTCAGAAGATAAAGAAAAAGTACCTAATAATTGAATAGAAAAGGTTATATTATCATCAAAATAAATAACACCTTGATTAATATCTATTTGCCAATTGCTATCGCCAATTTTTTCATCAAAATTGAGTTGTTTTTCAAATCCATAACAACCAAAATGCTCTAACAACTCTTTTTCAGATTTGCATGGTGTTACCATTTCATAACAACCAAAATGCTCTAACAATTCTTTTTCAGATTTGTACGGTGTTACCATAACTTTTCCCCATACCCATAATAATTCATTATTTTCCCATTTAAATTTTATGTTTTGATTTAATACTGATATGAAACCCTATGATGCTAATATATTGTTTATTAAATATCAATATTTTTACCTTTACAGCTAAATATTTTTTGTATAGAATGCGCTCGCTTTCCTGAATCGTGCTGCTGCAGGAAAACAGTAATTATCTTCTCAACAGAGGAGACCGTTTTTTATTGTTTTCTAGGTGGCAATGATGTCTACATTTACCCGTTTACAAAAACGTTTATCCCGACTAGGGATTGAAAGTCATTTTTATAATGATATTTATACTTTTAATCAACAAAATACGACCGCTCAAGTTTTATTACCGCAGGCTTTACCTTTAGAAGAAAAAGCTGTCAAGCAGTTACTGGATTTTGCATCGGTCAAGGTACCTAATAGCTTAGGACACGTGTGTGCCGCTCGAGCTACTCCCGATTTTCACCCAGGTGCAATTGCGCCAGTGGGCAGTATTGTGGCAACAACGGAAGATTTAATTATTCCAGCAGCTATTGGCACTGATATTAACTGTGGTATGCGCCTTTTAACAACAGGCTTAAGCTATGATCAAGTGCATGACCAAAAATCAGCAATTATTGCGCAACTAAAACGTGTATTACTGCAAGATGAGCGAGATGTTCCTGTTACACCACAATCTTTTCAAGCGTTGTTTGATCAAGGAATCGCAGAATGGATTGCAGCATTACCACAACAAGGTTTGTGGCAAGAGGTTAATGTTAAGCGATTACTTGCCGAAATTAATCAAATATCAGGACAGTCGTTAATCACTGCCGATAGCAAATACGCGCCAGAGGCCTTTTTTGAGTCACGCAGTATTATCCGCCCAGCAAGCTTAGGTACCGTTGGTTCAGGTAACCATTTTGTTGAGTTACAAATTGTTGATGAAATCCTTGATCGACACTTAGCTTATCAAATGGGGCTAAAGAAAGATGCTGTTGTGATAATGATTCATACTGGTTCACGGGATGTGGGATTTTATATTGGCAAGCGTTGGCAAGATAAAGCCAAAGAATTATGGCCAGTAAACGAAAAATATCCAACATCAGGATTATTTGGTTTGGCCGATGATAATGCTGAAAATTACTTACAAGCTATGGGCGTTGCTGCACGTTATGCTTGGATCAATCGAATTGTTATCACTGAATTGATACGTAAAGAATTCATGGCGATTTTTAAACACGATAATAGCCAGTTAATCGTGGATATTTCGCATAATATTATTTTACCTGAGCATGGCATGAATATTCACCGCAAAGGGGCAACGCCGGCTAACCAAGGGGAAATCGTATTAATTCCTGGCTCGATGGGCGATTACTCTTATGTGGCGGTTGGCAAAGGGAACTCAGATTGGTTATGGTCTTGCTCGCATGGTGCGGGTAGAGCTGAAAGACGGCAATCAATGCGTAGCAAAAAAGTGGTGTCTGATAAAGTTAATTTGCCATGGCAATGTGTTACCTTAAAAGAGGAACGTCTACGTGAAGAAGCTCCTGCGGCCTATAAACCGATTACGCCTGTAATCGAATCGCAAGAAAATGCTGATCTAATTCAGTCTGTGGTAAAACTTAAACCTTGGATCACGTTTAAAGCGTGATTAAGCAAACAGCCCAAGCTTTGTTAGTTTGGGCTGTTTTTATAATCAATTGCTATTTTTTAATTTTTACTATTGTATTATGTTTATGTTGCCGTATCACTAGGTATTGAGTGTGGAATAAATTGCGTAGTAAAAAGTTTTAAAGATTGAGCTTGTTTTACTCATCCAGCTCTCAGCATTATTACTTAATAAGTTTGAGGCAATATTTTTTAATCGATTTGGCATTCACATATAACAATCGGCAATTTCTATGTAAGTAAGAAAAATACAATAAGTAGGTTTATTATAGAATTTAGTGACAGAATTAACTGTCACTTTTATTATCCATGATTATTTTTTTCCTCTATACAGAAACAAGCAATTTTATGTTCGTTATAATTAATAAGTTGCGGTTGTTCAATTGTGCAACGTGGGAATGCTAAACGGCACCGAGCATTAAAAGCACAACCCAAAGGAGGATTAAGAGGACTTGGTAATTCCCCTTCTAATTTGATTCTATCTCGTCTAAGATCTGGATTTAATCTTGGTGTTGCTGATAATAGCGCTTGAGTGTATGGATGTTCAGGGTTACGATAGATTTCATCTTTCCGCCCTTGTTCAACGCAGCGCCCTAAATACATCACCATGACGTCATCAGCAATATGTTCAACAACCGAAAGGTCATGAGAAATAAAAACATAAGATAAACCTAGATCTTGCTGTAGATCCATCATCAGATTTAGCACTTGTGCACGCACAGAAACATCTAGTGCTGAAACGGGCTCATCAGCAACCACTATTTCAGGATCAAGCATTAAACCTCTTGCGATAGCAATGCGTTGACGTTGTCCCCCTGAAAACATATGTGGATAACGATTATAAAACTCTTCTTTTAATCCAACTTTTTTCATCATTGATAGTACTTTTGCTTTACGATCATTTGCTGTTAAATCGGTATTGATAATTAGCGGTTCTTCTAGTATGGAACCGATTTTCTTGCGTGGATTGAGTGATGAGTATGGATTTTGGAAAACAATTTGGATCTTTTGGCGACGCAATTTTTTAGCTTGCAGATCATCATCCAATAGATTCTGATCTTTAAAATAAAGTTCTCCTGATGTGGGTTTTTCGATCATGGTCAATAATCTTGCTAATGAGGATTTACCACAACCCGATTCACCAACAATCGCCAGTGTTTTGGCTTTACCTAATGTAAAAGATACCCCATCAACAGCTTTAACTTGTTTAGCTTCAGAAAAGAGCCCCGTTTTAACATGATAATATTTTGTCAAGTTTCGAGCATCAAGCAGTAATTCTTTATTTTCCATATTATTGTTCATATTGTGGTATTCCTTCGCTTGATAATGGATAATGGCATTTTACTTTTCTAGTTGTAGAATAACTCATTAATGCAGGTTCTTCGATATAACAGCGTTCAGTAGCATAAGGGCAACGTGGATTGAGTAAACAGCCTGTTGGCCGATCATATTTTCCTGGTACGACACCCGATAACGATGCTAATCGTTCTTTGTCTTGCGTAAATTCTGGCAGCGAGCGTAATAATGCTTGTGTGTAAGGATGTAATGGTTTTTTAAAGATGATTTCAGCATCACCTATTTCAACAACTTGCCCAGCATACATCACAATAATTTTTTGTGCCGCTTCAGAAACTAACGCTAAGTCATGCGTAATAAGAACTAATGCCATGTTATTTTTGCGTTGCAATTCTAGCAATAACTCGATAATTTGCCCTTGAATTGTAACATCAAGCGCAGTTGTTGGTTCATCAGCAATTAAGAGCTTTGGGTTACATGCAATGGCTATTGCGATCATGACGCGTTGGCTCATTCCACCAGATAACTGATGCGGATAAACATTTAATCGATTTTCCGCATCAGCAATACCCACTAATTTAAGCAGTTCAATCGCTCTTGCTTTGAGTGCCTTTTTACTGCCACCTTGGTGAATTTTTAATGTTTCAATGATTTGGTAGCCTATGGTAAAACATGGGTTTAAGCTTGTCATCGGATCTTGAAAGATCATTGCCACATCTGCACCCACAATTTTACGACGCATTTTGGTTGAGATCTGTTGCAGGTCTTTACCATCAAAATGTAATGCATTGGCATTGACTTTACCCGGTAAATCAATTAGCCCCATTATGGCGAGTGAACTCACTGACTTGCCTGAGCCTGATTCACCCACAATACCAACAACTTGTCCTTGTTCAACGTCATAACTAATGTGGTCTACCGCTTTAAATCCACCAAATTGAACAGATAATTCTTTTACTTCTAATAGTGCCATGACTGTATCTCCATTACTGCTTCAATTTAGGATCAAGTGCGTCTCGCAAACCATCTCCCATTAAGTTGAAAGCTAACACTGTCATTAAAATTACTAAGCCAGGAAAGGTAACTACCCACCATGCTGATTGTGCAAATTGCAATACGTCAGCAAGCATAGTTCCCCATTCTGGGGTCGGTGGCTGTGCCCCCATTCCTAAAAAACCTAATGCCGCCATGTCTAAAATCGCATTTGAAAATCCTAATGAAGCTTGCACAATTAATGGTGCTAAACAGTTTGGCAGAATATTTATAAACATCTGCCGTAAAGCACCTGCCCCAGCAACTCGGGAAGCAATCACATAGTCTTTATTAATTTCAGCAAGCGCCGCTCCGCGGGTTAGACGGATATAATGAGGTAATGCAACAAAAGCTAATGCGATTGAAGCATTCACAATCGATGGACCAAATATCGCAACTAAAACAAGTGCAAGCAGTAAACTAGGTAAAGCAAGCATGATATCGACAGCACGCATAATGATGTTGTCTAAAAAGCCACCTACATAACCCGCAATCAATCCCACTGAAATACCTAAAATCAATGAGATGATGACGACCAAGCAACCAACCAATAAAGATAAGCGGGCACCATAAATGAGCCTCGATAAGATATCTCTCCCCACATCATCTGTCCCTAATATAAATTGCCAGCTACCATCTTTCATCCAAACAGGTGGTGCTAATAAAGCATCTCTAAATTGTTCAGAAGGAGAATGTGGTGCAACTAAATTAGCAAAAACAGCAAGTAAAACAACAATAATAATAAAGGCTAATCCAACGACAGCACCTTTATTTTTTGAAAAATAAAACCAGAATTCACGCATAGGCGTTAATGGCTTAGGTTCAACCAAACTGATGTCTTTCGTATTGGTCGATTCAGTAATAACCTGTTTATTCATTTGTAAACACACTCTTATTTATGCCTAATACGCGGATTGATAACGCTGTACAACATATCAACTAATAAATTCACCAAAATAATCATGACCGCAACAAGTAAAACACCACTTTGTACTACGGGGTAATCTCGACGTTGTAGCGCTTCAATTAACCAACGACCAATTCCTGGCCATGAAAAGACTGTTTCGGTCAGTATTGCACCAGCAAGCATTGTACCAACTTGTAAACCGATGACAGTCATCACAGGGATCATCGCATTGCGTAATGCATGAATAAGGATGATTCGTATTCGACTAACGCCTTTAGCTCGTGCTGTTCGAATATAATCCTCACTCAACACTTCTAACATAGAAGAACGGGTCATGCGGACAATAACCGCTAATGGAATGGTACCTAATACAATGGTAGGTAAAATTAAGTGAGTAACTGCGTCTATAAAATCTTCTTCTTCACCCCATAATAAAGTATCAACTAACATAAATCCGGTTAAAGGTTTACTTTCATCTAAGAAAAGCATATCACTAACACGACCTGATACTGGCGTTAAATTTAAATGCACAGAAACTAACGTAATGAGCATCATTCCCCACCAAAAAATTGGCATGGAATAACCCGTTAAAGACAACCCGATAGCTGTGTGATCAAATATTGATCCGCGTTTTACTGCTGCAAGCACGCCAATTGGAATCCCAAAACTAATTGCAAACAACATCGCGCAAAATCCAAGCTCAAAAGTTGCTTTAAATCGGGGTACAAATTCATCCCATACTGGGATTTGGCTTTTAAAAGAGATGCCTAAATCGCCATGAAACATACCTATAATGTATTGAAAATATTGCTCATACAGTGGCTTGTCTAAACCAAATTGTGTTATTAGTTCAGCATGGCGTTCTGGTGTTAAACCTCGCTCTCCTGCAAGTATCGTAATCGGATCGCCAGGAATAAGGTGAACGAAAATAAAAGTCAGCAGTGTAATGCTGATAAAAGTCGGGATAAGTACACCTAACCGTTTTAAAATAAATTGAAACATGTAGTGGCTCTTAAATATTGCTTCTAAACTAT
Organism: Gilliamella sp. HK2; assembly: GCF_001690265.1. Taxonomy (NCBI): domain Bacteria; kingdom Pseudomonadati; phylum Pseudomonadota; class Gammaproteobacteria; order Orbales; family Orbaceae; genus Gilliamella; species Gilliamella sp. HK2. The sequence goes on along the minus strand of NZ_LZGV01000086.1, from coordinate 47,809 downwards.
CGTTTATAAAATAGATAATTTTATATAAATATATTTATAGTACTCAATCAAACCTAATGTAGCGATTAACCACCTATGTGGTTAATCGCAAGGAATGTTATTTTTCAAGCGTAACTTGGTTAAAATTATGTAATGCTAAAGGAGCCATAATATAACCTTTAACCTCTTTACGTATCGGTAGATAAATCATTGAATGAGCAATCATTAGTGCAGGTGCTTGGTTATGCATCTCAACTTGTGCTTGTTTGTAAAGCTCAACCCTTTTTTCATGATTAGACTCAACGCGAGCTTGCTGTAATAAATCATCAAATGGTTTATAACACCAGTGTGAATAGTTTGGGCCTGCTTTAACCGCATCACAACTCATTAAAACAGAATAAAAGTTATCAGGGTCACCATTATCTCCCGACCATCCCATTAGTACTGCATCATGTTCGCCATCACGAATACGAGATAAATATTCTCCCCATTCATAACTCACAATTTTAGCTGTTACACCAATTTTAGCCCAATCGGCTTGAATCATTTCAGCCATACGGCGTGCATTAGGGTTATATGGACGCTGCACAGGCATTGCCCATAAATTGATAGTAAACCCTTTCTCTAATCCCGCTGATTTTAATAACTCTTTTGCTTGTTCTGGATCATAAGGATAATCTTTTACTTCATCGTTATAACCCCACATTGATGGTGGAATAAAGTTTTTAGCGGGTTTTGCCGCACCCTGAAAAACAGCTTTTATAATCGCATCTTTGTTCACGGCCATATTTAATGCTTGACGAACTTGTAAGTTATCAAGTGGTGGCTTATCCATATTATAGGCTAAATAACCAATATTAACTCCAGCCATTTCTTTAACAACAATATTCTTGTCAGATTTCATTCGTTCAATATCAGCTACATTTGGATATGGCATCGCATGACATTCTCCTTTTTGTAACTTGGCATAACGAATTGCTGGATCTGGTGTAATTGAAAACACTAAACGATCAAGCTGGGCTTTAGGTCCAAAATAATCGGGATTGGCTTTATAAAGAATTCTTGAATCTTTTTGGTATTGAACAAAAGTAAACGGCCCTGTGCCAATGGGGACTAAATCAACTTTTTCGGGTGTGCCATTTTTAAGCATAGCATCGGCATATTCAGCTGATAAAATGGAAGCAAATGACATTGCTAAATCAGCTAAGAAAGGGGCTTCTGGATGGTTTAATTCAAATACAACAGTATGGTCATCAATCTTTTTAATTTCTTTGATTAAATCTGGGAACCCCATGCTTTCAAAGTATTCATATTGTCCACCAGAAACTTTGTGATAAGGATGATTTTTATCTTTCTGTCGCATAAATGTAAAAATAACATCATCAGCATTTAAGTTTCGTGTTGGTTTGAATTCTTTATTACTATGCCACTTAACATCATCGCGTAGATGGAAAGTATAAGTCAAACCATCTTGGCTGATATCCCAAGATTTTGCTAAAGCAGGTTGGATTTCGGTAGTGCCTAATTTAAACTCCACCAAACGGTTAAAAACAGGCACTGCACTAGCATCCATTGAAATACCACTTGTCACTAACTGCGGACTAAATGTTTCAGGTGAAGCCTCTGCACAATAAACTAACGTTCCTGCAGCATGAAGTTGTGCGCTAGCAAGCATCGTTATTAGCCCCGCGCCCAATAAAAATTTACGTTTATATTTCCTTTGATTACTCATAAAACCACCCCAATTATTTAACTGTAAACCTATTTTGTAATAATTAAATAGAGTCAAGATCATTGTATTTCTAATATTTTTTAAATACAGATTTAGTAAAACACTCTAATTTTGATTTTTACATCAATTAGCTTTTACTTTGTTTAAATACATATTTTTGCTATCCATTGCACTAATGTAGTGCAAAATGCACCATAATTAAAATTACGATATTGCCTAGGAATTTACAATATCATTCCATTTTTGATTGAAAATAATTTCTAACACAAGCATAACGGTAGTTCAATACTGTGTAACCGATATAAAATGCAAAAATCGTGCCATTTTCAATTCATATTAAAGGTATTACTAAAAAAGAACATATAAATAGATTCTTTGATTTGTTCTCAATTTATGTTTAGTTCTAAATTTATTATAGAGCTTGTGACTTAATAATTGATTTTTATAAAATGTATTATAATTATTGTAAATAAAATAATCATTAAATTAATAATATAAAATTAATTTACTACTTGATTTAACTTAATTTCAATTGAACACAGTTTAGCGGTAAAACAAGGTGAAAGGCTTATCTGAAAAGTATTTAGACATAAAAAATGCTAGACGCAGGTCTTAGAATTTGGTGATTGGTGCCCGGACGCGGAATCGAAGATGTGGGTTGAAGCCTTGTGGTTACTGGATTTGAGAAATTTAGATGAAAAATGTACCCGTATTTGTATCCTTAAATTGATCTGCTTTAAAAATGTACAATTAAGCCTAATTTTATTACCATAAAGAGATTAGCATTGTTCTTTCCTGAATTCCAGAATCAACAAATCCAAATTTAATATAAAACGCATTGGCTTCATCTGTTAAGCTATGTACCAATAGTGCTCTAGAACCAACTTGTTTAGAGACTTCTTTCGAGCGTAATATAGCATCTTTTAATAATGCCGCACCTAATCCTTTTGCTTTGTAATTTTTATCAATAGCTAAACGGCCTAAAATAATAACTGGAATAGGATCGGGCATATTTCGCTTAAATCTACTCAATGTTAGTTGTCGATGCTGGATACTACCTGTTGATAAACAATAAAAGCCGATTACTTTGTTATTGTCACAAATTACAAAAGTACGTGAAGCACCACTTTTTTGATTTTTTAAGGATTTTTTCTTCAACCATTCATTCAAAGACAACTCTTCACAATCAAATGACGTAACATCATGATCTTCATTCAATAAATGTGGCGCTTCTATTTTTCCCATGGTGACTTCCGGGACAATAAAGCTTGAATTTTTTCATTACTATCAAAAGAGGCTTCTATTGCATGATTGAAGGCATTTATCTGTTCATCGTCGATTAAAAAAAGACGCTGATCAAGCAAAACATCTTCAGCCTTTGAGCAGGCCGCTTCTAAAATAAAATCAGTGCGTGATTTAGATAGTAAATGCGCTGCAATATCAATCAATTCTTTTTGAGATGCCTTAGCTCTAATATTAATAGGCGATTCTTTGGTTTCAGTTCTCATTTTAATTGCCGTTTTTTATTTAGTATGAATACGCATTGTATATCAAATTGATATACGTGTGAAATAGTATTTAAATATCCAAAAAATAAATAACATAAACCCATTGAATATAAACTATAAAAATGGGCTGGGGTATTTTCTACGTTAGTTGTGTACTGAGTTTGGGGCATTTACATTTAATGTACATCTTTTAATAAACTCTTACCTAATCTCTTCACGGAGAATCGAACAATACCAATAATACATTTAAATCACTATATTTTCATTTATTTTAGATAAAAATATATCTATTTCATTTTCTAATGATATTATAAAATAATAACTAGAATTTGAGGTTAAATATATGTTGTTTTATGTAGGATTAGAAGAAGTTATTTTTTCAAAACATGAATTGTTATCTGAATCTCCTGATGAATTAATAATAATTAGCGGATATCTTGGCCCAGCTCCGATAGAAAGATTATCTGAACTTAAGGATATAAGTGTTACAGTAATTGGAGGTATGTATCAAAATGGAATTGATGCTAGGTTATTAAATTCACTGCAAAGAATAGAAAAAAATAATAAAAATCTTTCAATTAAATATACCAATCAAGAAATACATTCAAAAATCTATATTTGGAAACGAAAAAATAGAATATTAGCAGCATTAATTGGTTCCGCAAATTTTTCGTCTAATGGCCTTCGAACTGATTATAGAGAATCTTTGGCTGATGTAACAAGAGATACATTTAGACCTTTACAAGACTACTATAATTTTATAATTAGCCAGTCAACAATAACTCCGCAAATTAAAAAATCTCAAGAAGTGATTGATATAGCATTAACAACCCCGCAGCCAAATCAACCAAATATTTTAGTTAAAAAATATAGTTATGATATTCCTCTTTATTCTGTTGAAAAAGGTAATAAAATTATTAAACCATCAAGTGGATTAAACTGGGGAAGAGCACGTTTAACAAGTAATGCACATGTTGCAGAAGGCGATGCTTATATTCGTTTACCAAAAGAAATTTTAAAAACAAATACACCATTAATAAAACCTTTTGATTCATCATATCAATTGAATTCTTCCGGTAAAAGAAAAAGAAATTCAGATCCTATTGAATTGATTTGGGATGATGGGATCATTATGGAAGCTTCGTTGGAGGGTAGTCAAGAATATAATGGTGAAAATTATCCGAAACAACTAGCTTCCTACAAAAGAAAAGCACCAATTATAGATGGAAAAAAGGTATCTAAAAAAAGTATTTTAGGGCGATATTTGCGTAAACGATTAAAAATAGATGTTGATGAACAAATAACTATGAGTACTCTGAACCAATATGGAAGAGATACGATCACTCTATCTCTTATTAGTGATGGCATTTATTATGCAGACTTTTCAGTCAAAAAATAACTTAATTCATATTTTTTCTATGCTATGTATTTTATCTATTAACATAGGTACAAGCGATGCTATTTTTTTTGCAAATAATGGAGGAACAGCATTACCTATCATCTCAAAATTATCACTTTGAGATTCAGTAAATAAGAAATCATCATCAAATGTTTGTAAACGAGCAGCTTCTCGAACAGTTATTGAGCGTTTTTGATTTGGATCGGGATGAATATGCCTTAAACCATCTTTTTTTAGATGTGCTGGGATTGTATTACTTGGTTCTTGCCATTTCAAAACATGGTATTTATGTACTTTTGTATTTTTTCCTGTTTTCTGATGATACAACTTAATAAGTGCAGTAGCATTTGAATAAGTATTGTTACCGTCTTGGATATCTTTTGCTAATTCATAAAAAATCTCTTGATCTCTTTTATTATGGAAACGAACAGAATGGCCATTAATTAAAGAACCATTTTCATATGCTTGCCGTTTTGACAGTTCTTTCAAAGGATAAATTGCAGGCAGATCAGCAATCGCATCATACACTGTTTTCATTGGTTCTTTCATCTGTTCAGCTATTGTGATATAAAAATCACGTAATATTGCTTGATAATCAATACTAATTATATCTCTACGAACTCCTATGATTATTATTCTTTTTCTATTCTGCGGTATACCAAATTCACTCAAGTTGAATAATGCAAATTTTCTTAAATCATCAATTATTTCATATCCAATATCATCAAATGCCTTCCTAATTAGATCTGTGATTTTTTCTCCTGTAGGTATAGCTGATAAAAGACCCTCAACATTCTCAAAAACAATTACTTTTGGTTGGTATCTATCTACCACTTTAATATAGGATTCAAATAAAAAATTCCTATAATCATTCTTCATACCTTCATTATCCCGTATACGCCCCGCTATTGAGTATGCCTGACATGGAGGGCCTCCAGAGATAACATCAATCGGTTTGTGCTCTACTAATGAATCTAATCCATGCGATGTTCCGTAATCTTTATCATTAAACCAACCAGAAAACAATTCATCAGTGCGCTGAATATCAAAGTGTAAAACCCTAGAATCAGCATCTTTACAATTATATTTTGTTTTTAGTCGATTTATCAAAGTATTAACTTGTGGTCTCATCCATTCTACAGCAGCTATTGTGTTGTATTTTCCTGTTTGCTCAAAACCATCTAATAAACCACCACAACCTGAAAATAATTCTATATGAGTTAATTTGGACATCATATTCTCATGTTTTTTTATTTTTCAATACTCAAATGTTTCAACATTTGAAGACTAATTGCCTTTGCGAGGAGAGGAGGAACGGCATTACCGACTTGACGATTTTGTTGGGTTTTAGTTCCTAAAAATCTAAAGTTATCAGGAAAAGACTGTAATCGAGCATTTTCTCTCACAGTAGGAACTCGATTCCATTTATAATGAAAATGATTTCGATGCCCAGTATCTATTGTTCTTGATGGCTTTTTACTATGATAACGAGTCCATGCTTCATTGAATTTTCTTGAACTACCAACACCGTCAGGTAAATCTTTATAATTACCACCTTCTGGCACTTGACTTATAACCCATTTGACTTCGTCTGTATGATTAGTCCCCACATGATTATATAGCTTTGAACTTCCTTCTCTCATCTTTTTCTGATATTCACTAATAGGTTCGTTTTCGTATGAACTAACCTCAGTTCCCAAACATAGCTCAAGAGAAGGTAAATCAGAAATAGCCTCTTCTGTCGAAATATAGTTATCTGACGCTAAAAAAGGGATTGGGAAATTAAAATAATCATAATTAACTCTTTTATCAAATCCAACAAAAAACATTCTTTTCCTCATCTGAGGGACACCATAATCAGCTGCAAGTAAAGGCTTATCTGTTACAGTGACAGCATAATCAATATCTTCAAAAGTATTTATAATTTGTTGTTTAATTGCACCACCATACAAAGTAGACATGCCTGGAACATTTTCAATTAAGAATGCTTTCGGTCGAAATGTTTTAACAACCTCGACAACAGCGATATACAATTTATTGCGAGAATCATTAATATCTCTAGAACCAGTTAAGCTAAATCCTTGACACGGAGGGCCTGCTATCACTATATCAATTTGTTGTTTATCCAATTTATCTTTAATGTTTTTGATTGCATTTTTTGAATCAAATAAATCTTCTTTTAAAGCTTTGGCACCCTTAATATTATGTCCATAAGTTTTTAAAGCGCTATCATCAAAATCAATACCAGCTATAACGTTAAAGCCACCTTGAAGAAAGCCTAAGCTTAATCCCCCTGCCCCACAGAAAAGGTCTATAACCTTATACGAAGTATCTTTTTGCTTAATTACATCAACCATTAAAACTTATTTCCCATCATTGAATTTTTCATGACAATATTCATAATTGACCGGATAGAATATCAAAAATATAAAAAGTATAGAAGAAAAAATGAATAATTTACCTTTCCTTTTCACCTCAAAAAGTATTCTGTAATAAATACCTTTGAAAATAAAATTCTTTTTATCAATTTTTCTTGTTAGCTCGCAAAATTTATATATAACAAGATAAAAATAATGACAAAATAAAATCACTTGGGTTTGTTAAAACACAACACTCCTCTGGTACACATTTTCCATCAAAATTGTTACTAAAGCTTTCGCCAGTATAATAAATATAGCCACAAGAACAGAATGAACCACTTTGCTCAAGCGCAATATTATGTCCATATCGTTCATAATCAAAGTAGTTGGTTAGATTGCCTAACTTTTTCAAGTTGTAACAACCACTTTCAGCAATCCAGTAGAAACCTAAATCATATTCATTGATGATGTTATATAGGCGTTGAAAACAATCTAAGTTATCCATTAGATTAATTAAGTCTGTGATTGAATTAATATTTATGCCAATGTCAATGGTTGCTTCATAGATTTCGATTTCATCATGGCTTAATTCGTCAAGTTTATAGGCTAAATAATTTAGTTCATCAAGATTGCTATGTTCAGAGATATAATTTGTTATGCCATATACAGACGATTTGTAACCACTTAAAAAGAACTCTTTGTAATTAACACTATCAATGCCAATTTGTTTAAAGCATTGTTTTACTTTTTCTGGTGTTGTTGGTAATTCTGGCCATTCACCAATCAATTGTCCTTCTTTATATTTTCCTAAATGGGTGATAAATACTGAGATCATACCAGAACCCACCGTAGTGGATTTTAGGTATGATGATACACTAGGTAATGTTTGCATAAACAATTCCTTAATTTTTTAATATTAATTGATATTGAGAAACGAATTAAACAGTGAGGTGTTTTTTAATTTGTTTTGAATTCGTAAGGCATAACAAACTCAGTTCGGATTGAATCTAAGTAATCAGCCCACCATTGGATCATTTTTGTTCTTTCGATAATATGTTGTGCTTTGTGGATATAAGCTGCTCTAACGCCATTACGTTCTTGATGACTCATTTGGCGTTCAACAGCATCTCGTGACCAGAGGTTTGATTCCACTAGAGCACTACATGCCATTGTTCTAAAGCCATGCCCACAAAGTTTTGTTTTTGTATCATACCCCATAGAACGCAATGCTTTGTTTATTGTGTTTTCGCTCATTGGCTTTCGTGCAGAATGATCACCAATAAATACCAGTTCATACATTCCACTAATTTCATATATTTGTTTTAAAACTTCTATTGCTTGATAACTTAGTGGAACTAAATGAGGTGTTTTCATTTTGGAACCTCGGTGAGAGTGAGGGACACCATCAATTTCCTCCCTTTCTGCTGGAATAGTCCAAATCTTTTTATCGAAATCAATTTCTGACCAACGAGCAAATCGTAACTCACTAGAACGAATAAATATAAGTAGAGAAAGTTTAATTGCCAATTTGGTTAACTCTCGTCCTTTAAAATTATTAATGCGCTCTAAAAGTTCAGGTATTTGTTCAAGTTCAAGTGCAGGGCGATGATTCACTTTTACTTTACTTACTACGCCTTTTAAATCTTGAGCTGGGTTATAAGAGATATAACCATTTTGTACGGCATAACGCATTATTGCTGAAGTACGTTGTTGTAATCGGCTAGCAACTTCAAACCGACCATTTTCTTCAACCGCTTTAATTGGAACAATTAACTGGCGAGTAGTTAGTGCCGAAATAGAATAAGCGCCAATTTTAGGAAATAAATATAGTTCTAATGTTCGTAGTACTTTTGCTCTATGTGGCTCAGACCAAGTTTTATTATTGGTACACCATTTACGTGCAACTTGTTCAAAAGTAACTTGTATTACTTCTTCAGACTGTTTTGCTTTCTTTTCTACCTGTGGGTCAATATTTTTAGCTAATAATAATTTGGCTTCATCTCGTAGCCTTCTAGCTTCGCTTAATAAAACATTAGGATATTGACCTAGAGACATTAATTTTTCTTTAGTATTGAAGTAATAGCGAAAACGCCAATATTTAGAACCATTGGCGTGAACGAGTAAGAACAAACCATCACTATCAGAAAGCTTATATTGCTTATTGTGTGGCTTGGCGGATTTAATTTTTAAATCAGTTAAGGACATAACGAATTCCTCAATTATAAAAATTTAGACATAAAAAAAGCCGCATATTTGACTATGCGGCCTTGGTTAATAGAAAGTTAACGGCTAATTAGCTTTGGTGTTTATCCATGCTTCAATCTCTTTTAGACGCCAACGAGAGGATCTTCCTAATTTGATAGGAGGTGGAAATTTATTTTGCTTTATCAAAGCATAAAACCATTTATCTGTCATGCCAGTGAGTGTGGTGATATATTTCATATCAATTAGGTAATCTGGATGTGTTTGTGCATCCAAAGGGGATAAGAATGTTGACATTGTTGTACCTCTATTGAGTGAAGTGGGTTAATTACATTCAATAGATAGGTAGCAACAATATTTTTTTACTATTTAATAATCTATTCCTAATATCTATATTGATTAGATCTTTAGTTTTTTAGATTAGAATTAATATTATATAAAAGCTGATAAAGTGGATCATTATATACTGAGTCTACATATTGATCTGAATAAGCAGCACTAAAACAGTTATTAGCCAATTTAGAGTCAGAAATTACTGGTGGAAATGAATTGGTTTCAACAATTAATTCACAGTTGGCCAATACTGGTTTTTGTTCCCCTACTAATGACCAACGTATTTTTTGATCATAGTTTTTGATTTTAATATTGCTTTGCAATTTTTCTAAAATCTCAATATTAGCTTTATTTTTGTTGTTATGAGGAACCAAAACATCAGATACAAACTTTGAAATAATATTTTTTTCTTTTGTTTTTAATGATTCAAGCAGTTCTCGGTAATTATTTGCTGGAATTTTTGTTTCTATCTTATGATCATAAACGCTAACTGTCTTTGGTGTTTCTCCCTCTAAAAAATATTGTAATGTTCGATTACAAGCACTACTATGAGCAAGATTAATCATTCCGTTATCATCGTCAATTTTAAGTAACTCATCGCTATAACGAATTTTTTTATTATAGATAGGATTTATAAAACCACCTTGATTCTCAAAAAGATAAGACCAACTAAAATAAATTTTATGATTTTTAAGTTGGTTATGAATATCCTTAATATCACTAAGCATTTCTTCTATTTTATTATGAATAGCTTTATTTGAAATATTTTCCCATCTAAAAGATGAGCTTGGTGAGGAATTATCCCTATCAACCATCCAATGAATATCCCCGACTAACGATGAATATATGGAAGAATAAATATAATTAATAAGATCATTAGGTAAAGAAATAGAATGATCTTCTAAAATAATTTTTTCGATACTTTCTTTGTTAGTTATAAAATAATTTCGGTTCTGTTGATAACGAATAAATGCTTTTGATTTACTTATATCATCCAATGCTTGTCCTAATAAGTTATACACCGCTAATTTTGCGTTAGCATAAATAAATTCTGTCGCATTTATATCAACATAATTTTCATAAATGGTGTATTTGTATCGTTTATTTTTTGATGCTTTGACTTCATCTATTCGGAATTTTTTATATTCTTCTGGAGAGACTTTAATGTCTGTTTCTACAAATTTTGATTTAAGAATATTTAATTCATCATCTAATTGAGCGTGTAAGAATTTTTCAGCATTTTTTGTATCTAGATTACAATTATACTCAACAATATCTCGTTTCTTTTCATCTTTTAAAAATTTCCAGTTCACTGACTTACATATCTCACGATTTTCTAATGCATTACCAACAGTGATTGTTTGATCTAATTGAGGGTAAATTAAAGCTTTTACTCTTTTGACCTCCTCCGAATCACCACAAGCTGTTAAGAATAAAACTACAATTATAATAAAATATTTTTTCATGTAAAAATTGCCCTTTTTAATCAAAAGCATATGTTTCTGTTCCCTTATTTGTATCGACTGTTACTTCAAGTATGTCACAACCAAATTTAGGTGTTACTTTAACTTTTTCTCCAAATTTAAGTTCAACAAGGTAGTTTTCAGTAGAGGAAATAATTTTGCAATTATCACGATTGATTACTACCTTATTAATTTTTATATTATTTTCTTTAGAAGTGATAAAAGCTTGTTGTACATAGTCATCTAATCGTTCGTTATAGTACTCATCCTTTTCTACAATCAAATTAGGCAAAGCGAATGCATTACTACAAAATAACAGAAATGTAGTTATAATAAGTTTTTTCATGGCCATTTAATCCTTATGTAAAAATTAGTTAACTCCATAATTAATTTTCACTTATCATTTTTTCATCTGGGTACATATTAGGATCGGTAATAGTAAACTTTTCGAAAGATATTAAAATAGGTTGAAAACCAATTACATAAGCAGGGATGTTATTATCTTTAAAATATCTTTTAGCCTCTTTAGTATAGTTGTAAACCATTTCACGTGTTTGACTATAGTCAACGAATATATCAGCCTCCCCCTCCATTTCGAATGTTCCTGTGATCAAACCTGTTAAGCCATTAGCTACTTTCGATTCCCAATTTGCAGTTCCACTGTTTTCTTTCCAAAACTTATCTTTTTGCTCTTTATCTAAAAATCCATAACGTAATTCAAATAGAACCATAGCAATATCATTTTGATTGTAATAGTCACGCATTCCTTTAAATTTAATAGGGATATTTATTGTATGAACTCCATTTTTGATAACTGCTAAATGTCGATTTAATCTTTCTTGTTTAATATCATCATTGTTTTCTGCATTTGCTATACTAATTGAAAATAAAATAGATAAAAATAATACAATTAAGTGTTTCATCGTTTTGTTTTGCTCCATTATTCTGTTTTTATCAAATTTAAATAGCGAAAATTAAAAAGGGCTTTTTTCATATTGGTTTTCGTCATCTACTCTAGATAAACCTGGCTCAGTATATTTATAAGTGATATATTCGACTTTTGTTGGTTGTAGGCCAATAACATAGAATGGAGCATCTTTATACCATTTTCTAGCTTCTAAAGTTAAAGCAAATACATGATCGCGACTTGAACGAATTGGAAGTCCATGTGTGTTTAACCAGCTATCGAGCTTATCTTGAATCATATCAATAAATGCATTTTTGTAATCAGTATTATCCATATCCCATAATCGAACATCTTTTTCAGTTTTACCATCAAGAAGAATATAGCTAAGATCGAACTCTAATCTTGCAACCACTTTTGGATGGTTACATAACTTACCTTCATCAACATCAATACATTGAATTTGATCTAGAGTAATCTTTTTATGTTGTATTTCTTTTTTAAGCAATTCATTAAAGGATTTTAGACGTTCGGGATAGACGGGAACATAATCATAACGAGCCATTGGTTTCATTTGACTTAATTGATAGTCATTTATATCTATTTCACTATCTTGGTAAGGATTGTTATTTGCAAATGAAATTTGCGAAAATAATAGCGATATCGCTATGAGTAAATTTAAGGTTATTTTAGACATTTTGTTATTCCTTTCATTTAATATAGATTCTAATTAGCTAAATAATATTTCTGAACATTAGTATTGGCATTTTGATTCTAAATTTTTTACCACCATAAAAATTATTTTTAGTTAAAAACTCCAACAAGGTATTTTTCATAATAAAAATACGCTCCATTGTTAATTATTAGGTTCTATTTAAGAATATTTGGTTTTTAATTTTCACTGATCATTACAGCAAAGTCATATCGTTTAAACGGATCAATAAGATCTTATTGATCGTTAAAAACGATCAATACATATCCATTGAAGACTTTTTAAAATTAGAGCCAGCTTTGTTCTGCAAAGGAAAAATGCGATTGTCGACCAATTACAATATGATCTAATACTCGGATATCAACTATATTTAGTATTTCTGTTAATTTTTGATTGATATTGCGATCTGCATTACTGGGCTGTGCTTCACCTGATGGATGATTATGGGCAAAAATAATGGCTGCTGCATTATGTTTAAGTGCTTGTTTAATTATTTCTCTGGGATGGATTTCGACAGAGTTAATTGTGCCCATAAAAAGTGTTTCTACTTTAAGTAGTTGATGTTGATTATTTAGATACATAGCAACAAAGTGTTCTCGTTCTTTTTGTGCTAATTTTAGTCTAAGATAATCAATAACCTGTTTTGTTTTGGTGAACTGATTTTTTTCTATTTTCATTTGCTTTTCAAGCAATTTTAACGCTGTTGTCACAATGCGCTTTGTTGAATAGTTGGTTTTCATTTTTTCTCCTGTTAAGCTTGGCCAAAGCACCATGTCTTTATGTAAAAACGGGAATAAATCAGATAAATTCATAACTAGATGAATTTTTAGATAAATGATTATTAGTGTTATTCGACTAATTGAATTGATTAAATTGATTTTTAGCAAATTGGCCAATGCGATAGGTAACTGTGCGATCAATAACCGCTCCCACTACACCGCCGAATATTGGGAGCATCTTAATTAACTTCACGCTATACTTTGCACTTAAAATAGTAATAAGTTGTTTAGTGATAGATAGATTTATTTTCCAAACCACTTCACTGGGTTGTTTGAGCAATGTAGCTAAGCAAAACTGCTGTAATTTTAATTTACTTGCCATCACACATAATGATAAATAAATTAACGTTTTTATTCGCTTATCTTTCACATCGTGGCCTTGCAAAATGGCAATGGTTATAGCGAGTCTCATTTGAATAAACAATACACTCAAAGCATTTGCAGGTAAAGTAATCGGTAAACTTGTCATTCCACCTAATCCAGTAATAAACCCTGTTGTCCCAGCTTTATTAGCTTCCTGTTTAATTAGGTTATCAAGGCTATCAGAATAGAAAGGAAAACGTTCTTTATGTTGTTCGGCTAACGTGTAAGCAGAAGCTAAACCATATCCGCCTGTTAAACAAATTTGATAGAGCCTATCAAGTAATAAAGATAATTTATCTGACATTTATACTTCCTTATTTAATGAATTAAATAAAGAATGAACATGATTGAAATAAGGTTCTAATGAATAAACTAAGGTGATTTTCGATATTTGATGATCTAACATGGTGCACTCCTTATAAAAATATTAATTAAACAAACACATTGTGGTGTTCAACTAATGATATCTATTTAAAATTATTTATAATCAGAGTGTTGAGATACATTGAGAAAATATGAAGCAAACAAGATAAATGGGTTTGCTTCATGAATAAGATTGAGGAGCAGGAGTTTCAAGAGTGTTCAATATTCTGTGTCATTTCGGTAAACTATGTAACAAAAAAGAAATGACACAGAGTTATGAACAAAATTTTTGATTATTACTAATACTACTTCTTGTTTTTTTCATAACGAGCTAAACTTTTCTTAGCTCTTTCTTTTTGTTCCTCTGTTGCTTTATCTGAATTTAAAATCATTTTTGCAGATTTTTCAATAAATTCTGGAATTATTTCAGTCACTGCAAAGTGTCCTGCTTGGTAAAGTTTTTTACCCAACCACTTAATAGCCATACTTGTACTCCGAACATTCTGGGCATGGAGATGTAAAATTCGGATCTCCACCACACACAGGACAGCTTTCAGGATGAGGTTCGCCAGGATAATATTGTAATGGACAAGGAATTTCTCCCTTACCATTGCATTCGCCACAATCATGTTTAGTCATTTCATCTCCTTAAATTATTTTTGAACAAAAATTTATCATCATTATTAGAAAAATATTACGTATTGTCATATCGTTTGTAACGATCAATAAGATCACGACTGATCGTTACAAACGATCAATTGATTTAGCCGAGAGTATATATACTTTTAATATACAAAGTACGAAGAGGATTATGTTTTTCCCACGAGAGTTGTGCTAATTCAGATAAAGCATTCTTAGCTAGTTCTTGTTCAACATTAATACCATTTCCATCAGTTTGATTTTTCCAACAATCAGTAACTAATTTCATAATAACGTTATAATTTGCATATTGTTCTGAATCGAAATACAACATGGCAGGAAAATAAAAGCCATATTGCTCATCAAAAGCCATTACCCAAACAATGCTAAGAATATGGTTAGAAAGTAATGTTAAATCAGACAAGTTCAACATATCCATATACGCATCTATTCCGTGTTTCCTTTGATAGGCATCATTATGATAGGCAAAATTCATTCTGACTGGATATAGCTTCCCATAACGTGTAAGTAACGATTTATTATGAGTTTTTAGCTTATTTAGTATTAGATCATAATACTTATACATTTTTTATTCCTCTATATGAATTGGAGTTATATCAATAAGCTTGTTTTTTGTTTATTTGTCTAAACGTACTCTCAAAGACTCATTGTTATTTTCCAAAATTAAGTAAATTGCTTTTGTGTTATTAAATAGAGGAGGGTATTAAAAATTTACTTACACCAAGTGTTCTAGGCTTTCCTCGATGGCTAGGTGGAAGAACTTCGCTTAAAAAGAGACAATCACTATAACGTCTTTTAAAAGGCTCTTTTTGTTCTGTTTTAGCTAAATAACTGAGCATATAACATGTCGAACAAAATGCTTCATGATCATGATGGTTTATCATTTTTAACCCGTTGATACGATAATTATTGCGCTGACAGTCATATAAGTAACCATTAGTCAGTTCATGCCATAATCTTTCCAATACAGCATAAATTGGATAGTACTTTTGTCTTTTTTGTCCGTTTACATAAAAAATAGAATGGAAATGGATATGTTCATTTTGATTGAATTCCATAACAACAGCATACCCTACAATATCAAGTTCAAATTGCATAGCTTGCCAGAGGAAAAATGTTATTTCATTTTTTGTTGTTTCGATATCAGTACTTAATTCATCATCTTTAGCATAATGAATATCAGCTCTAATAGGTAATATTTTTGAGTATTTGTTTTGTAGATGATTTAGATGTGCAATGAGTTGACCATTGAGTTGTTTATCAATATTAAAATTTTTATTTTGCATTTAGTTTCCCTTATCAAATTAGAGTTATTTGATAAGAGGCAAGATTATTTTTTTATTGTCTTAGTAACTGATGATGTACTCAGATAACATAATATTAATGTTATATATCTAATAATTTTCTTTTATAGAATAATATTAATTAACCTTAATTATAAAAATTGAAATTTATCTAATTGATTATTAATATTAATTTAATTTTACTTATAATTATTAAATAACAAATCACTACGTAAAATTAAACATAAAAATGAGTGTAAATATGCTCAATAAAATATACGTGAATATAAACATAAAAATAGATATAATTATTTATATTGATTAGTGGTTTAAAAATCATACAGATACAAAAATAGGGAAGAGTAAGAGTAAAATATTATGAAAATGAATATTGAAGAAGAAAGATTTAAATATCAAACAGATTACTTAAAAAAAAACCCAAGAGCTTGTTTTTGGATATTGCAAAAATTACGAGATAATTTCTTGGATAGCTTTTCACAAGAGCAAAGAGTAAGTATAGCATGTTCAAATAACCATTCATTGAGGGTCAAAATTTTATGTGATTATTTTAGCTCACCTGAAACACCTATTAGCCTTAGTTCATTAATAAGTGAATGGAATGAAATAGAAAAAAAAACTAAACCATTTCAATGGATAGATATTAAAAACAAAGATCAAGTATATTGGTTTTATATGCATATTAGAAGGAAAATAAATTCAAATAATTATGATTTCACCGCAATCACTGATTTAGTCCATATGGAACTTAGTGAGTTGTACTATATAGCGCATTATATTTTTGACGATTGGAGTTCTTCTCAAGAAAGTAAAGAACTTCTTCAAATTAAGATGAAAAAAAATTGGGAGCAAAAGAAATATAGAGATAAAGTAAAAGGGAAAAAAGTATTAAATATTTATTTGGAATCTAAAGTTAAAGATGAGTTAAAGAAACTAGCAAAAGAAAATAATAAAACAATAACAGACTTTGTTGAAAATTTAATTCAAAAAGAAGTTAAATTAGTTAATGAAAGGAAAAGAAGAGAAGAAAATATAAATAAAATGAATAAAAATAGGCGTCCTCTTCTAGGTAAAGATGCTTCATTCTCTCCTCCAGAGGGTCTTTTTAATCTTCCCAAAAAATATAGATAAAAAAATTTTACATCTAAGCGATCTTCATCTTTTCCAGTAAAGATAAGCCATCAAGACCATTTTATGGATACATACCATTATCGAACCAAATGTATCCGGATTTGTATCCAAAATTGTGCTTGATTTAGGGTAACTTCAATTGAGTTTGGTTGAGTAGTAAAACTTGGTGGAAGTCTTGTGCAAACAGCTTTTGTTAGAAATGTTAATAAATAATTGTTACAAATTAGTTCAAAATAAATCAAATCCAAGTGATTTCTCTTAAGCCTTGCAAACAAAGGCCTCAAGGCCATTTTATGGATACACGCCATTATCGAACCAAATGTATCCGGGTTTGTATCCGAAATTGTACTTGATTTGGGGTGATTTCAGTTGAACTCGGTTGAGTAGTGAATCTTAGTGAAAGTCTTATCTGAAAAGGCTTTAGATATAAAAAAACCTGCTAGAAGCAGGTCTTAGAATTTGGTGATTGGTGCCCGGACGCGGAATCGAACCACGGACACGGGGATTTTCAATCCCCTGCTCTACCGACTGAGCTATCCGGGCAACAATGGATGCACATTAAACACGATTTGTAAGTGTCAGTCAATCCCTTTTGTAAAATTTTTTAAAAAATATTTATTGCTTGGTTGAAAATTAGCTAATCATCTTCATATTAATAGCTAATTTCTAATATTATTCCTTTGTGCTTATAGGATTGTTATATGCGATTTGTTGGTTTTATTCTCTTTTTTATTTATGTTTATTTTGAAATCAGTGTTTTTATAGCTGTTGCAAATTCAATTGGTGTTTTACTTGCATTAATCTGTATTATTGCAACGTCAATTCTTGGTTTTTCATTAGTTAAAACACAAGGTTTGAAAAATCTAAGTATTATGCAACAAAAAATCGCTAATCATCAAAGTGCTAAAGCTGAAATTATAAAAAGTGTATCTTTGCTTTTTTCTGGTTTTTTCTTACTTATTCCTGGTTTCTTAACTGATATTGTTGGCGCAATTTTATTAATTCCCCGTGTTCAAGATTATATTGTAGAATTTATAGTTCGAAAAATACCGATGAGATTTCAATTTTCATCATCGCAAACACATTATCAAGACAGTGATATTATTGAAGGTGAATTCAAACGTAAAGATGATTGATAAATAATCAATTAGACTTTTTTTAGTTTTCTTCCCTTGAAGAATTTAAAATTGTCCCCATATAGTTTGCACTACATTTGAAAATCATAATTGCATGATTTATTGATAATAATTGTTTTAATTAAAATTAGTGCTAGGAGATAACTAATGAAAATTCGTCCATTGCATGATCGCGTGATCATTAAACGCAAAGAAGTAGAATCAAAATCAGCGGGTGGTATCGTGTTAACAGGTTCAGCTGCTGGTAAATCAACACGAGGTGAGGTTTTAGCTGTTGGTAATGGTCGCATTTTAGAAAATGGTCAAGTACAGCCATTAGATGTGAAAGTGGGTGATATCGTAATTTTTAACGAAGGATATGGCGTTAAAACAGAAAAAATCGATAACGAAGAAGTGCTTATCTTATCAGAAAGCGATATTTTAGCCATTGTTCAAGCATAACTGGCAAATAATTAAACTATAGACAGAATTTAGGAGAAATACGAAGATGGCAGCTAAAGATGTAAAATTTGGTAACGATGCTCGCATCAAAATGCTTCAAGGTGTTAATGTATTAGCCGATGCAGTTAAAGTAACTTTAGGTCCAAAAGGGCGTAATGTAGTATTAGATAAATCATTTGGCGCACCAACTATTACTAAAGATGGGGTTTCTGTTGCTCGTGAAATCGAATTAGAAGATAAATTCGAAAATATGGGTGCACAAATGGTTAAAGAAGTGGCTTCAAAAGCAAACGATGCAGCGGGTGACGGTACAACCACTGCAACTGTACTTGCTCAAGCAATTGTTAATGAAGGTTTAAAAGCTGTTGCTGCAGGTATGAATCCAATGGATTTAAAACGCGGTATTGATAAAGCCGTTGTTGCAGCTGTTGAAGAACTTAAAAAATTATCTTCTCCTTGTGCTGACTCTAGAGCAATTGCACAAGTTGGTACCATTTCAGCTAACTCTGATGAAACCGTTGGTACTTTAATTGCTCAAGCAATGGAAAAAGTAGGCAAAGAAGGTGTTATTACTGTTGAAGATGGTACAGGTTTACAAGATGAGCTTGATGTTGTTGAAGGTATGCAATTTGATCGTGGTTACTTATCACCATACTTTATTAACAAACCTGAAACAGCAACAGTTGAATTAGATAGCCCATATATTTTATTAGCTGATAAAAAAATCTCTAATATTCGTGAATTATTGCCAGTGCTTGAAGCGGTCGCTAAAGCAGGTAAATCATTATTAATTATTGCGGAAGATGTTGAAGGCGAAGCATTAGCGACTTTAGTTGTAAATACTATGCGCGGTATTGTTAAAGTTGCAGCTGTTAAAGCACCTGGTTTTGGTGATCGTCGTAAAGCTATGTTACAAGATATTGCAATCTTAACTGCAGGTACTGTAATTTCAGAAGAAATTGGTTTAGAGCTTGAAAAAACAACACTTGAAGATTTAGGTCAAGCTAAACGCGTTGTTATCAATAAAGACAATACAACCATTATTGATGGCGTTGGTGAAGAGTCTTTAATTAAAGCGCGTGTTGAACAAATTCGTAAACAAATCGAAGAATCAACTTCTGATTATGATAAAGAAAAACTTCAAGAACGCGTTGCTAAATTAGCTGGCGGCGTTGCAGTAATTAAAGTTGGTGCAGCAACTGAAGTTGAAATGAAAGAGAAGAAAGCGCGTGTAGAAGATGCGTTACACGCTACTCGTGCAGCAGTTGAAGAAGGCGTTGTTGCTGGTGGTGGTGTTGCTCTTGTTCGTGCTGCGTCAGCGATTTTGGAACTTAAAGGTGCTAACGAAGATCAAAACGTAGGTATAAAAGTCGCTCTTCGTGCAATGGAAGCGCCATTACGTCAAATCGTGACTAACTGTGGTGAAGAAGCATCAGTTGTGGTTAATGCGGTTAAAGGTGGCAAAGGTAACTATGGTTACAATGCTTCAACTGAAGAGTATGGTGATATGATTGCAATGGGCATCTTAGATCCAACTAAAGTAACTCGTAGTGCATTACAATACGCAGCGTCTGTTGCCGGTCTTATGATTACTACTGAATGTATGGTTACTGATTTACCTAAAGATGATAAAGCTGATTTAGGTGCTGCTGGTGGTATGGGCGGCATGGGTGGTATGGGCGGAATGATGTAATCTCATCTGTTGCTACTCCTTAAACTTATCAATATAAACCACTCGTTCATGCGAGTGGTTTTTTCTTATTAATTTCTTTCCTTATTTGTACCAAATAAAACAAATTAAAAATACGCCGTTAAATTGATTAAAGTTAAATATAAAGCTTGATAATACTTTCATATGTCAGTAAATGGCTTAAATTATATGTGTTTCCTATTTTCCTTTTTTATTATCAATAGCAGTTTTACTTGTCAAAATAAACTGTTAAATAGATAATAACATGATGAAAAGATGGCATTTGTCTTTTCTATAGGAGTAAATTAATTATTCCAAACTTTCTCCTTTTCATTTGAAATAGGATTTAAAATAGCTAAATAATAAGGAAAAAAACAATGAGTGTATCTTCTAAGAGAAAAGTAACTAGCATCGAACAAAATGATTCTTCAGTTAGGCAACGACAAAAAAGCGCTAAAGTAGAAAATCCGCTTTCAAATATTCAACAAAATACTTTTTTTAAAGTTATTTTTTCAGATAATCTTTCACTTGAACAGAAAGTAGAAGAAGTCACTCATATTTTAGAATTTACTGATAATAAAGAAGCTGATAGAGCCAAAATTCAAGAATTTGATACATTTAAAGAATATCTACAATCCATTTCAGAAGAGATGTCTAAACAGCGCATCGAAATGACTGATACCGAAGTATTCGCTGAGTTACAGCGGGTATATTCTGACTTTAATAATGACCTTAATGACTTTATTGAAAAAATTAAACCACTTACTGAACTTACAGACGCACTGTATAACTTACGCCAAAATGGTGAGACTCGAAATGCTTTAGCGCAAATAAAAGCGGATCAACAATGGGATGAAGAAAAGATAGCGCAACAAGCAAGCGTGCAAAGCGAAATTACTAGTATTGAAGAGAAAATAACTAATTTGCAAAAAGAAATCGTTTTGTTACAAAATGATAGGAAATTTTTTGGTTTAGGAAAAATTAAAGTTGCATCACAAGCTAAAATCACTGCTAATGAGGAAACTATTGTACAGTTACAACAGCAAATACAAAATAAACAAAAAGAATTAAGTGATATTCAGATAGAAATTGCACAACGTCACGAACAACGCAAGGATTCAATCGATGTTGAAAAACTAAAGGAGTTACTGAACCTAACTTCAGAACAGCATACATTACGCCAAGCTGATATGGTTGAATCGGCATTAAAATTTGTTAATCAAGGCAAAGAACGTTTTGGTGCAATTCGTAATCACCTTGAAAAAATGGTTAAACAAATAGAAGGGCTTAGCGATAATAATGGCAATATGATACAAATTTATGCCATTATGAACGAAGCGACTAAAAAAGTTGAGAAAGTTCACCGCGAACGTAGAGAAGAGCTTGAGCATAAAGATGTTGGTGACAACCTATTAGAATCAATGAAGCTTGATGAAGCTAGACGCAATTTAGATGAACATATCGATACTGTATCAACAGCAACGGTTGATACCATGCAAACCTATGGTGAATTAACAACGGAAGCCATTAAAATTCGCAATATGCAAGCTGCAACCAAAAAACAAGTTGAAAGTGCCAGAGCAATGCATTCACGAGGAATTGCATCGGTTGCTTCACAACTTAGTGTTGTGGTTACTGCTGTTAACTCAGCAGCAATTAATGAGGCACAATCTATGGCAGGTAATACTCTAGCTGAAATGACACGAGTAACAAATGACATAGCTAAAAATGAAGCCATCCGAATCGCAACAGGTCGTGATGAAATTAATAATGATTTAGAAGCGATGTTACAGAACTTAGCAGAATTTGGTGATACTCAAAAAGAAGCTACTGAAATTACACGTTCAGCATTAGAAACAATGCGAGCAAATTTAGAAGAAATTGAAAGAATGTCTAAAGATGTTCAAAATGATACGCGAGAATTTATTGCTGTGACAGGTGATGTTTTATCAGAAAAATCTGAGAATAAAAAAGAGAGCTCGCAAACTACCTCTCCCTTTAAACTATAATAAAGGAATGCACAATGTATTTAGTTAGAGGGCGTGAATATTTAGCGCAATACCCTAATTTTACTTTAGTGGGTCGGGAACATGATTTAGAAAGAATATCATCTATTCTTATACGAAAATCATCAAATTCACTTTTGCTAACAGGTCCTGCTGGTGTTGGTGTTTCAATGCTTACCCTTGGTTTGCAAGCAGCTAAAAACAGCCCAGATACACCGTTTGATTTGATTGTAAAAAAACTGTTTTGGTTAAATTGTGATGCGCTTTTTTCTAGTGGTGATAGCGCTAAGATAAACAATGAGTTTCAAAGTATTTTAAAAAAGCTAATGCAAACTCCAGAATCAGTATTGATTATTACTGATACGGCTAATTTTTTAGAAGCAGCACATAATACTGGCAATGCTCATTTTATCAATGCATTAAATAACGCAGACAAAGCAAATAATTTCCAAGTTATTTTAGAAGTCCGCGATGATAAATTGAGTAATGTATTAAAAGCCAGTACAAACATGCCAGAGCTTTACACTCTTTATGATGTTAAAGAGCCGATTGGGGATGATTTAAGATCGATTGTTTCTAGTGTTGCTAAAGAGCTATCTGCATACCATAAAATTGAAGTTGATGAAGATGCTGTTGAAGAAGCGATACATTTAACCAGTAAGTATCGAGATAGTTTAGGTTTAGGTGGAGCACAACCGCAACGAGCGATTGCTTTACTTGATCGTGCGCTTGCAAGTTATCGCCAACTTACGCATAAACAGCATCCTAAAATAATTGAGCTAATGAATAAGATAGCCAAAAGTACCAATGAAACAGAAAAACAAGATTTGCAACAACAACTTGAACAATGGCAACAAGATTGGCAAGAATTAAAGTCAGAAATCAATAAAACTTACCAATATCAACGTGAGGCCGAAACATTACGCTTTAAATTGCAAGATGAGATCAACCAATTGCAAGAAGAAGAGGATAATAATAAAAATTCGGAATCAACAACAATAAAAACCTTTGCACAGCTAACCGCTGGTGGATTTGACTCACCGGCTGTTACCAAATTAAAGGAAAAGATTCGACAGATTGATGCAGAAATAGTACAAAATAACGAACAACACCAAAAATTGGTTATGCTAGCTAACAAAGATTTACGGCTTAACCGTCAAGAAGTTATCACTGAATTTAGCAAAGTTTCAGGAATACCTACAAACAAACTAGATGAAAATGAAGTTGAAAACTTGATTAATTTAGAGGCAAATTTATTATCGAGAATTTTTGGTCAAGATAATATTGTTAAACATGTCGCTAATTCGGTAAAAGTCGCTAAAGTCGATGCGCTAGAAGAATCAGGTCCAGCCATGTCTTACCTATTTTTAGGTCCATCCGGTGTAGGTAAAACTGAGATGGCTAAAGCCTTAGCGCAATATGTCTATGGTGATGAAAAATCATTGGTACGTTTTGATATGTCTGAATACATGGAAAAACATGCTGTTGCTAAATTGATTGGTGCGCCACCAGGATATGAAGGATTTGAAGCTGGAGGCATTTTGACAAACTCTGTTAGAGCAAAACCAGTTGGAATCTATCTATTTGATGAGATTGAAAAAGCACATCCTGATGTATTTAATATCTTTTTACAGATTTTATCGGATGGACGATTAACTGATAATGTCGGTCGAACAGTCGATTTTTCTGATATTATGATTATTATGACTTCAAATATCGGGCAACCTTATTATTTAGATCCAAACCTTTCTGATGAAGCTGCGTGTGAATTGGCAACAAATGACCTGAATAACACTTATCGTTCAGAACTACTTAATCGTTTTAACGGACGAGAAAATATTCTCCATTTCAAACGCTTGCCAATGGTCGTTATCGAGCGAATTATTCGCCGTGAAATTGACAAATTGAATCAAGCATATCAACCTCGAGGTTTTTCTGTAGAAATATCTGATTCTTGTATAAGCTCATTTTGTCATGATCACTACGATTTAATTCGTGGTGCGAGAGGATTACCTGGTTATATTAAAGCAAATATTAGACCAGTTATCGTCAATCATATTTTGCAAAATCCTCATGACAAAGGTGCCTTTAAAGCAGTCTATAATCAACAGGCTCGTAGCTTTGATATGACATTTTGTAAAATTTAAAAAGATTTAAATAGAAGTTTTTTCCATAAACTGTTACCTATAACAGGTAACAGTTTAGTTAACTAAATTGGTTTCAATCTTATCTATTAGATACTTTAACGTGATAAATGCTATTATGATAGTCCTGTTTGAAAAGCTAAGCGATGTTACTAGATGAAAACAAGGGAAAGTCTAATTAGATAGATGTTGATAAAGCGTAATTGTGCCAATCATAATAAGCGCTAAACCACCTAAAAATTCTGCTCGTTTACCAATTAAACAGCCTAATTTATTACCTAATAATAATCCAATCGTTACCATTAAACAGGTTGCTATGCCAATCATTGTTGCAGCCCAATAAATATTCACGCTTGCTAACGCTAATCCAATACCAACAGCAAATGCATCTATACTGGTTGAAATAGCTGTAAAAATTAGCATTAGAAAGGATTTTTTTGATGATGTTTCTCTATCCTCTAGGCAATCTTCACCAGTTTTTTTAAAGCTGTTGTAAATCATGTTCATACCTAAAAATAACATGACAGTAAAAACAACCCAGTGATCCCATTGTTCGATATATTTCAGTGCAATATAGCCAACTAACCAGCCGAGGATTGGCGTAATAGCTTCAACAACACCAAATAAAATACCGACTTTGAGTGCACCTAAAAATGGGGTTGATTTAAGCGAAACCCCGCGGCATACAGCGACAGCAAAGGCATCGGTCGACATAGCCAGTGCTAATAATAAAATAGCCCAAAAACTCATGATATCTTCTTTAAAAAATTATAATGATGATGTTATTACGGTTTAAATAATAATATTTTATAGCTTACTATTTTGTGACTGAAAACAAATAATTGGCAACTTTCATATCGCCCTTTTTCTGATAAATCTCAGCTATTTTTTTCACATTATCACGCCGATTTGCGTCGTATTGAAAAAGTTGCTTAAACATTAACTCAGCTGTTTTTTTATCATTATTTTGGATAGCACAATATCCATATTGTTCATAGGTATCAGCTTTCCAACGGTGGCGATCTAAATCAAGACTTTGCTTAAATTGTTGCTGTGCTTCTTGGTAACGATCTCGCCCACATAAAAAAGAGCCATAATGCACATGATATAATCCATTACCAGGTTGCATAAAAATAATGCGCTTATAGATCATCTCGGCTTCCTCGTATTCACCAACATGTTGATCAAACATTGCCATTGCTAGCATAATTTGTGGGTTATTTGGTGAGTATTGTGCCGCTAATTTGAGGTTATAATGTGCTGCTTTGACATTAGCTTCAGATCCATTTGCGTTGGCAAGATAGCCTAACCCAAGGCGCATTCTTGCTAAAGCGGCTTTTTCTGGATCAAATTCATCGCTGTTTTTGATTTGACAACCAGATAAAATGATCAGAGCAAAACAGTTTAATATCAAGCTTCTTTTCATCAACTTCCCCTTTTTGCTGTTTTTTTTCCTTTATAATGTTTGTTGCACCAAGCTTTGTTTTTTATACAGCGTTCTTTTGGTACGATCAACAACTTCACCAGCTAATTGGCCACATGCGGCATCAATATCGTCACCGCGCGTTTTTCGAACAATTACAGTAAAACCATATCCCATCAATGTTTTCATAAATCGATCGATACGCGAATTAGAGCAACGAGAATAAGGCGCACCAGGAAACGGATTCCAAGGAATTAAGTTAATTTTACTTGGTACATTTTTTAGGAATTTAGCAAGTTCGTGTGCGTGTTCAACACCGTCATTAACTTGATTAAGTAATACATATTCGATAGTAACTTTTCCATGATTCGCATTTGAACAAGAAAGGTAACGTAAAATTGAATCACGCAACATAGTCATATTGTATTTTTCATTAATTGGCATGATTTCACTGCGAATAGTATCGTTAGGCGCATGAAGTGATATCGCCAGTGCCACATCAATCATACCCGCGAGCTTATCTAAAGCAGGAACAACCCCTGAGGTGGATAGTGTTACACGCCTTTTTGATAAACCATAGCCAAAATCATCTAGCATAATTTCCATCGCGGGCACTACATTAGATAAATTAAGTAACGGCTCTCCCATCCCCATCATAACGACGTTGGTAATCGGTCTATCCGCCAGTTTGCCTGTTACACCAATAGCATTTGATGCGCGCCATACTTGGCCAATAATTTCAGAAACGGTTAAGTTTCGGTTAAATCCTTGTTGTGCGGTAGAACAGAATTTACATTCTAATGCACAACCAACTTGTGATGAAACACATAATGTTGCACGATCGCGTTCTGGAATATAAACCGACTCAATCATTTGGTTATTGCCCACATCAAGCGCCCATTTAATTGTGCCATCAGATGAACGTTGCTCCATTGCAATCATTGGCGCTTTAATTTCAGCTAACGTTTTTAGTTGTTCTCTTAGCTTTTTATTGATATCGGTCATTTGGTCAAAATCATCTACCCCAAAATGGTAGATCCATTTCATCACTTGATCGGCTCTAAATGGTTTTTCACCTAGTGAAATAAAAAACGCTCTTAATTGTTGGCGTGTAAAATTGAGTAAGTTTACTTTTTCTTTACTTGGGTTCATTGTGGTTAGATTTATTGAGTTTGAAGTATCTGATAAATTTACAGACATATTTGACGTACATAGTGTTGACATAAGGCCTCGTTTTTACACATTATGGCTATTTCAATTTTTAGGAAAAAGATTATACTGTTTTTCATCTCATCTTACTATAAAGAATATATGTAATATTTAAAATGAAAAGTAAATTAATAAATTTAAAAACACTTCTTATTTTAATCTCATCATTAACGTTAATTTTATGTTCGAGTATTACTATGGCGCAAACAATTCCATTAAATAAACTAACAGGGCAGTTTGATGAAAAAAAAGATAGTGATTTTATTGCATTGGATTTAACTCAATTACCAGTTAATAAAAAAGGAATGTATCTACAAAAAGAAGTTGCTGATCAGCTAATAAAAGCGTTTAAAGACTTCAAAAAAGATCACCCCAATATTCCTTTTATTGTGGTAAGTGCAACACGTAATTACGCTTACCAAAACGGGATTTGGCAACGAAAATGGGATGCTTTATCTCATAAGCTCAATGACCCTGAGAAAATTGCCCGAGAGATTTTAAAATACTCATCAATGCCAGGCACATCAAGGCACCACTGGGGTACAGATATTGATATTACCAGCGTTTCATCTGCATATTTTAAAAATGATAAAAAGGGCATCATTCTTTACAAATGGTTGCAAGAAAACCTACCCAAATATGGATTTTGCCAAGCATTTAATGAGGGGCGAAAAGGCGGATATCAACCCGAAGAATGGCATTGGTCCTACAAGCACATCGCCAGCCAATATATTGCGCAGTACAAAGCGATACTAGAAAGTGATCCAGACGCTATTATAAAAACTTTAGATTTTATAGGTCACGATAAAATTAAGCTAGAAAGTCTAGTTAAACAGTACGTGCTCACCATTAATAGCGACTGTTATTAATCGTTAATTACTGCTTCTCCAATAAGGTAATTCGATTGTTACAACTAATCCACCACCATCACGATTGGTTGCTTGAATAGTGCCGTTATGCATAATAACGGTCTTTCTTGCAATCGCAAGACCTAACCCGTAACCTTTGCCTAATTGAGGAGACTGGATACGGACAAACGGTTCAAAAATACTCGATAGTTTATTAGCTTCTACACCAGGCCCACGATCTTTAACTTCAATTTGTAAATACTTGCCTGCTTCTTTTAATGAAACTTCGACAGCTTGTCTAGCTTTAGAGAAGCGAATCGCATTACGAATAATGTTTTCTATAGCTCGGCGAATTTGCTCTGA
Organism: Gilliamella sp. HK2; assembly: GCF_001690265.1. NCBI lineage: Bacteria > Pseudomonadati > Pseudomonadota > Gammaproteobacteria > Orbales > Orbaceae > Gilliamella > Gilliamella sp. HK2. Next base: position 19,360 of record NZ_LZGV01000086.1, on the reverse strand, counting down.
GTTACCTTTAACAATAGAATGAGCAACGGGCGATAAGTTGAAATGTACATCAATGAGCTGATGATTAGCCTCATAGTTAGCATCATTAATTACTACACTTATTAAGTCTTTTAAATCAAAATATTCATCGGTACGATTATTCATTTCAGCACGAGAATAGTTTAGAATCTCACCGATTAGCTGATCTAATCGTTCTGACTCTAATTCGATTCTAGCTAATGCGGTATCAATATTTTGTTTGTTTTGTTGAGCAAGCCCAATCGCTAGTTGCAAACGAGCAAGTGGTGTTCTTAGCTCATGTGAAACATCATGAAGAAGAGCTTGACGATCTGAGATAAGAATATTAAGTTGCTCAACCATCATATCAAAATCTTTACCTAATTCGCTAAGCTCATCACGCCTAGGTTTTAATTTTTGGAATAATCGAACAGAAAGATCACCCTGAGATACGCGAAAAAAACCTTGTCTTAATAACCGCATGGGTCTAGTTAGATTCCATGCCAAAAACAAGCTAAAAGCTAGCCCAACACATATTCCCATTAACACAATTGGCATTGGCATATTGAATAATGTCTTTTTATCATCTTTATCCTTATCTTCTTTAAATGAAATAGAATAAAGCGTGCCATCAGGCGCGACAGCCATGCGTTGATAGACATAGGTTGGTGTTTCTAATTCGTCGGTCAAAATATTGACTTGCTCATTGATTGGAGAAACTAATTTTATTGATAATAAAGCCCTTTCTCGTTCAGGTAAATGGGCTATAAAATTAAGCGTCTCATCTTCGCCTGCTACATGTAATAGCTGGGCTATCATATCCACTTTTGTCGGCATATGATTCAGAAATTTTTGATTTTTATTTTCTATATAAACAGAAAATGCAATCCAAGTTAATTGGAAAGTGAGGTAGAAGATAACCCAAAATATAATGAGTATTTTCCAAAATAATCGACGATTCATAGCAAGCCTATTGGTTGTTAGCGGATACGATAACCGACAGCCCTAATTGTTTCAATTGTCACATCATTTTGTGCTATCTGATGTAGTTTTTGTCGAATGTTACTAATATGAACATCAACACTACGATCATAAAGTTCTCGTGCTCGACCAAGACCGATCTCTGATAACTCCTCTTTAGTTACTACCCGCTCGCTATGTTTTACTAATAAAACTAATAAATTAAACTCGGTTGATGTTAAATCAATAGCTTTTCCATTCCACGTGCATAAACGTTGGGGAAGATCTAAGGTTAAGCCATTAAAATGGTATTTTTTATCATCAACTGTTTCTACTGAACGTTCATCAAAACGACGTAAAACAGCACGTAATCGGGCTAACAACTCACGCGGATAACAAGGTTTTGGGATATAATCATCAGCGCCTAATTCTAATCCTAAAACGCGATCAATATTATCGCCTTTGGCCGTTAACATAATAACTGGCATATTACGCTGTTGCCGTATGCTTTTAAGGACATCAATACCATTAATGTCAGGTAACATCACATCTAAAATTGCAGCACGGTATTTTCCTGACAATGCTTCATCAATACCATCTTTACCCAAATAAACACTCTTGATATTGAAACCTTCATTAGTCAAATATTCACTAAGCATTTGTGATAGTTCAATATCATCATCAATTAATAAAATATTTATCATAATCGCAATCGCCATTGTTATCTAATTTTAGGTTTTTACATTATTGCAATAATAAAAAAAAAGTCAGGCTCCTTTACTAAAATATTACATATTTTTGAACGAGGAATGATAATGTAATTTACTATTATTAATAGTATAAATAGTTTTTAAAGTAGCTCTATGTTACAGCATATATTTTCAAATCAAGTTAATAAGTGGCATTGAGTATTGGTTATGCCAGCGCACTAATTAATTCTAAGTAAAGATACAGTAAAGTAATATTTTTAAAGACCTATACTTTATGAATAAAATATGGAGATAAAAATTGAAACAACAAGTAATTAGGCAAGAAAAATTTAGTGTAGCTATTTAGTGTAGTTAAAAAGAACGCTAGCTATTAGTAAGCAGTAAGTTCGCATTGAAAGTAATTAAATTTTATACTTTTAACGCTTTTTATATAATCAGTTGGCGTATTTTTTTAAAAATATGCTGGACAATATTGTTTTTTATGCGTAATATTTCGTCCTGCTTCTATGGTGGCTATAGCTCAGTTGGTAGAGCCCTGGATTGTGATTCCAGTTGTCGTGGGTTCGAATCCCATTAGCCACCCCATTTATAGAATGCGGAAAACTTATAACGGCGAGTAGCGCAGCTTGGTAGCGCAACTGGTTTGGGACCAGTGGGTCGGAGGTTCGAATCCTCTCTCGCCGACCATTTTTTAATAAAATTCTACTTGTTAGCATTTAGCTATTTGGTTTCATTTAACGATCCGCACATTAGTTTCATTTACCAGTTAGTTATTTTCAGCCCTTATCTGATATTTTAATTAGATTTATTGCAACCCTTTGAAACCATTTTTTCTCTCAATTTTTGTTATTTTGATTAAATATCGTATTAATATATAACGTCATGTTATCATCTCCTTATTTACAATAATAATTCTTATCTGGCTTGTTTTATGATGATATTTTGTTTTAATAATAAATATCTCTTTATATAAACGCTAATTATTGGAAATAAAATATGAAAAATGTCGGTTTTGTCGGTTGGCGCGGAATGGTTGGTTCCGTTCTTATGCAACGTATGGTTGAAGAGCACGATTTTGATTATATCAATCCTGTTTTCTTTTCTACATCTCAAGCGGGTCAAGCTGCGCCTACTTTTGGCGGTAAGACAGGGATATTACAAAGTGCAGATAATATTGATGCGTTGAAAGCATTAGATATTATTGTTACCTGCCAAGGTGGTGATTATACTTCTGAAATTTATAAAAAATTGCGTGCAACAGGTTGGCAAGGTTATTGGATTGATGCAGCATCAACACTTAGAATGGAAGATGATGCGATTATCGTGCTTGATCCTATTAATAAAGCTAACATCCATACTGCTTTAGATAGAGGAATTAAAACCTTTGTTGGCGGTAACTGTACGGTAAGTTTAATGTTGATGTCACTGGGTGGATTATTTGCTGAAAACTTAGTTGATTGGGTATCGGTTTCAACCTATCAAGCGGCTTCTGGTGGCGGTGCGCGTCATATGCGTGAGTTGCTTACCCAAATGGGGATGTTAAATGCGGAGGTTGCTAAAGAACTACAGGATCCTAATTCTTCTATTTTAGATATTGAGCGAAAAGTGACGCAAAAAATGCGTGACGGTAGTTTACCAACTGATAATTTTGGTGTGCCATTAGCAGGTAGTCTGATCCCTTGGATTGATAAAGCACTTGATAATGGGCAAAGTAAAGAAGAATGGAAAGGCCAAGCTGAAACCAATAAAATTTTAGGGACTGACGAGATTATTCCAGTTGATGGACTTTGTGTCCGTATTGGCACATTACGTTGTCATAGTCAATCGTTTACGATTAAATTGAAAAAAGATATTAGCGTGCCAGAAGTTGAAAAACTACTTGCTTCCCATAATGATTGGGTTAAAGTTGTTCCAAATGAACGTGAAATTTCGATGCGAGAGCTTACTCCTGTCGCAGTAACAGGCACTTTAACAACGCCTGTAGGCCGCTTACGTAAACTTAAGATGGGCAAAGATTATTTATCAGCTTTTACTGTCGGTGACCAATTATTATGGGGGGCAGCTGAACCATTGCGTAGAATGTTACGCATTTTAGCTTAAACTAGATATAAAAAGTAAAGCCCGATTTGTTGGGCTTTATTTTTATAACTATATTTTTATAACTATAGGCTATGATTCTTTATCTTCCAGCAATGTCATTAATAATGAACCATTAAATAAAGCTTGTTGCACTAATGCAAACGCACCAATTGCTGAACGGTCATTGAGCGATGAACAATGAATAGTAAGATTTTTTCTTAATTCTTCTAAACTTTGTGCATTTAATGCACTATTTACCGCATGCAATAGTATTTCGGGAGATTTTGTCAATTCACCTGCTAATACAATACTTTGTGGATTAAAAATATTTACCATCATAGCAACTGCTCTACCAAGATTTTCACCGGCATCTTTGACTAACTTAATTGCCAATTCATCTCCTTGGTTAGCATATTTACAGATATTGGCAATATTACAATTACCCAAACTTAATTTAGTTGGGTAACCTTGCTCAATCATTTGTTTGGCTCGATGCTCAATTGCTTTATTAATAACTCGATTTTCTAAACAACCAAAGTTACCACAATGACAGCGCTCACCTAATGCATCCACTTGGATATGACCAACTTCACCCACCGTTTGATTATGATTAGTTAACAGTTGTTGATTAATAATGATGCCTGATCCAACACCACGGTGTACACGAATCAAAATTGAGTCATCTACATCTTGGGTTGAGCCAAAATAACTTTCCGCTAAAGCTAAACTTTGAATATCATTACCAATAAAAATCGAAATATTAAACTTATGGTGTAATGCTTCGGCTAAAGGCCATGCTTTAACTGGAATATGCGGTGTATAACGAATAATTCCGCGTACAGAGTCGACCAAACCAGGTAGTACAACAGATATTGCCACAAGGTGTTTTATCTTTTTACTATTCTGTTCTATAAATTGTTCAATTAACGCGATTAAATACTCTTCAGCCAATTGCTGGGTAAATGTAGTTAGTGGGTAAATTTCGGTAACTAGATTTTTAGCACCAAGATCATAAAGTTCAATGGTAACACGGGAACGACTTAATTGAACAGCAATTGTTTGATAATAATCAAATTTTGCTTGTATTGAAACGGCTGGTCGCCCGCCTGTTGATTGTTGTGCATCAACTTCTTTTATTAGATTGCTTTTAAGAAGTTGACGAGTAATTTTAGTTATACTTGCTGGTGCTAATTGACTAATTTCCGCCAGTTGAATTCGAGATATAGGCGCTTGCTGAACAATCAAACGGTAAATCATGGCATAATTTAATTGTTTGATTAATTCAGCATTGCCAACTAGATTTAGATAATTAAAGGTCATATTTTATCTCAATATTTTCGTTAACTATCTAGCATTCTAGCTGTTCATCTCTCCATTAACAATCGTTTTCACGTTTGAAAAGTCACGATCAAAAATAACCAAGTTCGCAATTTTATTTTCACTAATTGAGCCAAGTTGTTTATCAACACCAATTGCTTTTGCTGGGTAAAGTGTCGCCATTCTTAATGCTTCATCTAAGGCGATACCCACATATTCGACTGCATTTTTTACAGCTTCTATCATGGTTAAGGAAGAGCCGCCTAACGTCCCATTTTCATCAACACATCGACCATCTTTATAATAAATGGTTTTACCTGCAAATACACCAGATTCTAAGTTTGATCCAGCAAGTAACATTGCATCGGTAATTAAAATTAAATGATCTTGTTTAATTTTGTGGCTATTGCGAATATTTGCCCAACTTACATGTTGACCATCAGCAATAACACCAACATAAACTTCAGGTTCATCATAAATAGCGCCAACAACACCAGGTTCACGCCCAGAAATATAAGGCATGGCATTAAATAGATGCGTTCCCAAACGAATACCATCGTTAAACCCACGGCGGCAATCATCATAATGACCATTAGAATGGCCAACAGACACATGAATACCTGCATTAACCAATTGTTTGATGAAGTGGCTTTCTACTTTTTCTGGCGCTAAAGTAATAATTTTAATGACATCAGCATTTTCACATAAAAAATCAATCATTTCTTGCGATGGTTGTCGAATGATATTTTCATCATGAATACCTTTCTTTTCAGGGCTAATATAAGGCCCTTCAAGGTGCAAGCCAAGTGCTTGGTTTTTATGCGTCGTTAGATATTCACGCATCACTTTAACCGCTTTTATCATGAATTCATCAGTCGATGTGATTAAAGTGGGTAAATAACTAGTACAACCAGAGATAAGATTTGTTGTCTGCATTGCTTCTAAGGTTTCAATACTTAGTGCATCAAGCGTTTCATTAAATTGTACACCACCACAACCATTGACTTGAATATCAATAAACCCAGGCGCAACTATTGCGCCTTGTAAATTTTTAATGGTGATGCCCACCGGCAATTCGTTTTGTTTACAGATTTTTGCAATCTTATCACCGTCGATAATAACAGCGTGATTTTCAAGGATTTCATAACCTGTATAAATACGGCAATTTGTTAATGCGTACATAAGTTTATCCTTTATAAAATGGTTACTTTAAGATTATCAGTTTCCATCTGTTTAAAATATTTTAAGGTTTTCACTTTAAGATCATCAGTACTTGGTTCATCACAAACAATAATTGATGCAGGGTGCATTTGTAGTGCAGTTACGGTCCAAAGATGGTTAACACTACCTTCAACACCTGCTTGCAGCGCTAAGCTTTTGTTATGACCGCAAACTAACAAAATCACTTCTTGTGCATCCATTAAAGTTGCAACACCAATAGTTAATGCATGTTTTGGCACTTGATTGACATCATTATCAAAAAAGCGAGAGTTAGCAATGCGTGTGTCTTCAGTTAATGTTTTAATACGCGTACGAGAACAAAGTGAAGATCCTGGTTCATTAAAGGCAATGTGTCCATCTTGGCCAACGCCACCGACAAAAATATTAATTTTACCATAAGCTTTAATTTTCGCTTCGTATTGGCGGCATTCTTCATCAATATCAGGTGCATTTCCATTTAGTATATGGATGTTATTTTTGTCAATATCAATATGGTTGAAAAAATTTTCATACATAAAAGTATGATAACTTTGCGGGTGATCTTCTGGAAGCCCTACGTATTCATCCATATTAAATGTAACAACATGTTTAAAGCTAACATTTCCGGCTTTATACTGTTTGATGAGTTGTTGATACATAACTAATGGTGAACTTCCTGTTGGTAAACCTAGCAAAAAAGGGCGCTCAGCGGTTGGTTTAAATTGGTTAATTTTATTAACAATACGCTCTGCAACCCAAGCGCCGACTTCTTGTGCATTTTCTAAAGGAATAAGTCTCATGAGATATCACCTCTTTTGATATAATTAAATAAACTCTTTTTTTTTTAAGTAAAAAATGTTGAATATATTTTACTATATTAAGACAATAAATCAAAAAATATAGTGATTTTAGTCACAAAAAAGCAATAATTAATTTGCGAAGTAAAATAATATAAGATGAAATATAATAACCAAGCTGTTTTTACTTAAAAATATATAATTACACATACTTCTTTAAGTACCATTTCAACAAATATGAGGTAACACTTATGGGAATTTTAGCTTATATGCAACGTATCGGGCGCTCACTGATGGTGCCTGTTGCCGTTCTGCCGGCTGCGGCAATACTCCTCGGGTTTGGCTATTGGATTGATCCCAATGGTTGGGGGCAAAACAATATTTTCGCCGCTTTTTTAATTAAATCTGGTGGTGCAATTATTGAAAATATGCCAATACTTTTTGCTATTGGTGTTGCTTACGGCATGTCTAAAGATAAAGATGGTGCGGCTGCCTTGTCTGGTTTGGTTGGTTTTTTAGTTGTTACAACCTTACTTTCTCCAAATTCTATTGCCTTATTTAATGGCATTGACACCAGTTTAGATGGGTGGGATGCTCAAGTTCCAGCGGCATATAAAAAAATAAATAACCAATTTATTGGTATACTTGTCGGTATTATTGCTGCGGAACTTTATAATCGTTTTAGCCAAGTTGAATTACATAGAGCATTATCTTTCTTCAGTGGTAAAAGGCTTGTACCTATTATTGTTTCAGTTGTTATGCTATTAATTTCAGCTATTTTATTTTTTGTTTGGCCGACTATCTATGATGCACTGGTCGCTTTTGGTAAATATATTAAAGAATTAGGCGCTATTGGTGCAGGTATTTATGGGTTCTTCAACCGCTTACTTATTCCGGTTGGTTTACACCATGCTTTAAACTCAGTATTTTGGTTTGATGTGGCTGGAATTAATGATATTCCAAACTTCCTAGGTGGACAAAAATCTATTGAAAGTGGGTTAGCAACAGTAGGTATTACTGGCCGTTATCAGGCAGGATTTTTCCCTGTTATGATGTTCGGCTTGCCTGGCGCAGCGTTAGCTATGTATCATACAGCTAAAAAAGGTAATAAAGATAAAACGGCATCAATCATGTTAGCTGCTTCATTTGCTGCATTTTTTACAGGCGTTACCGAGCCGTTAGAATTTGCCTTTATGTTTGTTGCACCTATGCTTTATTTTGTACACGCTGTTTTGGCTGGTATCTCACTTTATATTGCTGCTGCAATGCAATGGATTGCAGGATTTGGTTTTAGTGCTGGTTTAGTGGATATGCTACTTTCAAGTCGTAATCCGCTTGCTGTTCACTGGTATATGTTAATTCTTCAAGGATTAGTGTTCTTTGTTGTTTATTATGTGGTATTCCGCTTTGTTATTGTTAAATTTAACCTTAAAACACCGGGTCGTGAAGACGATGATACTACTGTTTCATCAACTGAAAATGTTCAGCAAAAGCAAACTGTTGGTGATATTTCTAAACTTGCCGAGCAATATTTAGCAATTGTAGGTGGTAAAGAAAACCTAACTAATATTGATTCTTGTATTACACGTTTGCGTTTAGGTGTAAATGATTCTGATCTAATTGATGAACCAGCAGCCAAAGCACTAGGAGCAATGGCAGTTATTAAATTAGGCAAAACGGGCGTACAAATTGTCGTTGGAACGCAAGCTGAAAAAATTGCCGACGGGATGAAAAAGCTAGTCTAATTAAGTTAAAATAAAACTTATTCGATTAAATCGACTTAACATGGTAATCCATCTTATTAATCAGCTTTGCTGAAAGGTAAGGTGGATTATTTATACTATATGAATTTATATCGTATAAAAATATAGCTAATAAAAATCAGATTAGTTTTATTGTTGAATATTATATTTGTAAAGAAGTTTCAGGAAATATATACTTTTCACTATAAAATCAAAACCGTAAGATGACATCTTGAATAGAAAGTAGTTGACTTATAGATAGCGCATCAAGCACTTTATTAGGAATATTTAATGTGGCATTTGCTAAATTTCGTGCTTCTAATGAAGATTCGCATACATAAACATCTTCGATATCATAAAGCTCAAGCATATTAAGTGTAGCAATATAATCACGCATTAAAATTTGATTAGGTTGTTGATTAGGCAATAAATGCAATACCCCATTATTTATGAAAAAAACCGAAACATGATTGATGGCTGATACAGCTAAAGCTACATCGAGCGCTTCTCGACCTTTAGCATTTCCATGCGGTGGTGAGCTAATAATAATTGCCACTTTTTTCATTCTAACGACCTTAAATCAAAATTGAACCGTACGATCTGACATAGCAATTGATTCACTCAGTTCACCAAGCCCTGTTAATTCAAAATGTTCAGCAATATTACCCTCAGTAACACCACGTCTTTGCGCTGCTGCGACACACACAGCTAATGTTAATGAATATTTCTTTGCTAACTGTTGCCATGCTACAACTAAATTAAACTCATCATTAGCTGGATCGGTATAATGATTGGCATTATATATGCCATCAGCATAAAAAAAGATATTTTTAATTGAATGAGAAGTTTTTGTCAGCAATGTATGCGCAAATTGGTAAGCGCAATAAGCAGATTGGGTCCCATAAGCAGGACCCAAAACAACAAGTGTATAATTTAACGAATTCACAAAATTATTTTGCTTTCTGTGAGTTAGTTTCTTGTGAATTTTGGTCTTTGGTATTACCATTATCAATACCCAATAATTCAACTTCAAAAACCAAGGTTGAAGCAGGTTGAATAGAGGCTTTATCATTTTGACCAGGGAAACTCTGATCTCCATAAGCTAATTCAGGTGGAACCACTAGTTTAATTTTACCGCCAACGCCAATTAATTGAATGCCTTCTGTCCAACCTTTAATTACGCCGTTAAGTGGGAATGTTGCTGTTTCACCTCGATCATAAGAGCTATCAAATTTACGCCCATCAGTTAATGTCCCTGTATAATGAACAATAACGGTATCTTCAGCTGTTGGATGGCTCTCTGAACCCTCTTTAATGATTTGATAAAGCAATCCAGATTTGGTTTTTTTAACGCCATCTTGTTTAGCAAATTCTTCACGAAATTTATTGCCAGCAGCTGTATTATCTGCTTTTTCTTTTTCAAAACGTGCTTTACTTTCTTCTTGAATACGTTTACCAAAAGCATCTAAAACATCTTTAACCTGCTCTTTTGAAAGCTGAGATGCATCACGGAATGTTTCATTGAAACCACTGATTAAATATTTTTGATCAGGCTTAATTTCATTTTGTTCCAAATTTGATTTCATATAGGTTGCGAATGATGAACCTAAAGCATAAGCTTCTTTTTGTGCATCAGTTGAAAGAGTGACTTTGCTTTCCGTTGTTTCAGTATTCGATTCAGCTGTTTTTTTATCATCACATCCCGATAATGCTAAAACAATGGCGCCACTTACTAAGGTCATTTTAATCAATGATTTCATTATACTTCTCCAAGTTATAAACTTTTTAGTTGATTATTTTAATTATTATATATGATTTGGTATAGGATAATATAGTGCTTGTGGATCATTTATTTTATAAATTTGTATTAATATGTTGATAACAAATTAGAGTAGACAATATTTCGCAATTTAAATCATCCTTGAGTGAAAGCGGTATCCTCAGTTATAATGTATAGAATTTAGAGTAAATAATGTATAAGGATAGCTATTTTGACTACCGAACTTAATGCCCTTGATATTGAAGAGATCATCAGTTTATTACCCCATCGTTACCCATTTTTAATGGTTGATCGCGTGATTAGTTATGAAAAAGGTAAAACATTAAAAGCGATAAAAAATGTGACGGTGAATGAGCCATTCTTTCAAGGACACTTCCCAAACAAACCAATTTTCCCTGGTGTATTAATTTTAGAAGCCATGGCACAAGCAACGGGTATTTTGGCATTTAAAAGCATTGAAGAGCTGTCTCCTGGGCAACTTTATTATTTCGCTTCAATTGACAAAGCGCGTTTTAAACGCCCTGTTGTACCTGGTGATCAGCTTGTACTTGATGTTGAGTATATTAAAGAGCGTCGTGGTATTGCGCTATTCCATGGTGTTGCAACTGTTGATGGCAAGTTAGTTTGCGAAGCCGAAATGATGTGCGCTCGTAAATAACATTTGGTATTTAAAATATTCCAAATTGTTTTAAGGAAATACTATGGCAACTGAAATACATCCAAGTTCAGTCATTGAGAAAGGCGCTAAAATTGGCGATAACGTCAAAATTGGACCTTTTTGTTTTATTGGTGAAAATGTTGAAATTGGTGACGGAACCTTTTTAAAATCACACGTTGTCATCAATGGTCACACCAAAATTGGTAAAGATAACCAAATTTATCAATTTGCTTCAATTGGTGAAGTAAACCAAGATCTTAAATACCGCGGTGAGCCAACACGCACTGAAATTGGGGATCGCAATATGATCCGCGAAAGCGTAACCATTCACCGTGCTACCATTCAAGGTGGCAATTTGACTCGCATCGGTAGTGATAATTTATTTATGATCAATGCTCATGTTGCACACGATTGTCATATTGGCGACCACTGTATCTTAGCCAACAATGCAACGCTCGGTGGGCATGTTCAGTTAGATGATCATGTGATTATTGGCGGTATGACCGCAGTGCACCAATTTTGTGTTATTGGATCGCATGTGATGGTTGGTGGCTGTTCAGGCGTTGCGCAAGACGTTCCACCTTATGTTATTGCTCAAGGTAATCATGCAACACCTCATGGTGTAAATTACGAAGGCCTAAAACGTAGAGGGTTTAGCAAAGAAGCTTTACAAGCGATTCGCAACTGCTATAAAACCCTTTATCGAAATGGTCTAACGTTAGAAGAAGCCAAAGTTCAAATTGAAGCTGTTGCAAAACAACAGCCTGAAGCCCAACTTTTTATTGACTTCTTTACCCGTTCAACGCGAGGCATCATCCGTTAATGGTCAATAAACCGTTAACTGTTGCTCTAGTTGCTGGAGAAACCTCTGGTGATATTCTTGGCGCAGGATTGATTCGTGCGCTGAAAAAACATCACCCCAATATTGAATTTGTTGGTATTGCTGGCCCTCAAATGCAAGCCGAAGGTTGCCAAGCTTGGTATGAAATGGATGAATTGTCAGTTATGGGCATTGTTGAAGTATTGGGGCGTTTACGTCGTATTTTATCAATCCGTCGAGATATCACTCAACGCTTAATTCAGCTTAAACCTGATATATTTATTGGTATTGACGCGCCTGATTTTAACCTTTCTTTAGAAGGCAAATTAAAGCAAGCAGGTATAAAAACCATTCATTACGTTAGCCCTTCGGTTTGGGCTTGGAAACAAAAACGTGTTTTCAAAATTAAACGCAATACCAATCTTATTTTAGCTTTTTTGCCATTTGAAAAAGCGTTTTATGATAAATTTGATGTACCTTGCCGTTTTATCGGTCACAAAATGGCGGATGACATTGCACTTAACCCAAATCAACACGCTATGCGCCAACAATTAGGTATTCCGCTTAATAGTCGTTGTATAGCTTTATTACCTGGTAGTCGTCATGCTGAAGTTGCATTATTATCAGCACCTTTTTTAAAAGCGGCAATACTCTTGCGTAAGCGCTATCCTGATCTACATATTGTTGTGCCACTAGTCAATGCGAAAAGACGACAAGAGTTTGAACAAATTAAAGCCGAAATAGCACCAACACTTGATGTACAATTATTAGATGGACATGCCCGTGAAGCAATGATTGCCAGTAATGCCGCAATTTTAGCTTCAGGCACAGTAGCACTAGAATGTATGTTAGCTAAATGTCCGATGGTTGTTGGCTATAAAATGAAGCCTTTCACATTTTGGCTCGCTAAAAAATTAATTAAAACACCTTATGTTTCTTTACCTAATATTTTAGCGGGTAAAGCAATTGTGCCAGAGCTATTACAGCAAGATTGCACACCTGAAAATATTACTAATCATATTATTTCTTTTTTAGAAAGCGACAATAGTATATTGAAGGAAACCTTTTTATCTTTACATAATCAAATTCGTTGTAATGCCGATGAACAAGCAGCACAAGCGGTAATTGATGTAATTAGAGGATCCACATAGTTGTTAGATTTTACTTACCCAAATGCAACACTGATTGCTGGCGTTGATGAAGTTGGTCGAGGTCCGCTTTGTGGTGATGTGGTTACCGCTGCGGTTATCTTAGATCCTAACAAGCCCATTATAGGCTTAACTGACTCTAAAAAGCTAACTGAAAAAAAGCGTGAGCAATTATTTGATATAATTAAGCAAGATGCTTTAGCTTGGAGCATTGCAAGGGCATCTGTAGACGAAATAGATAAATTGAATATACTACATGCTACCATGCTTGCTATGCAACGTGCGGTATCGGCATTACCCATAAAGCCCAATTTTGTGTTAGTTGATGGCAATCGTTGTCCAGATTTTGGTATTCAAACTCAAGCGGTAATTAAAGGGGATTTGTTGGTGGCCGAAATCAGTGCAGCTTCCATCTTAGCTAAAGTTACTCGTGATCGTGAAATGGTTGAGCTTGATAAGTTGTATCCACAATATGGTCTTGCTAAGCATAAAGGTTATCCAACTAAAGCGCATTTAGCTGCAATAAAAGAACATGGTATTAATCATTTATATCGTAAAAGTTTTGCACCAGTTAAGCGTTTAGCCGTATTTTAATTTACCATTGTTTGTCAACTGTTGTCAGTAAGGGGGAATTAAAAATAGAAACTGGTGAAATAACCGTTTCTTGATAAGGAATTTTGTTTCCATAACGCTCTTTTAATTTTTTCTTCACGACAGGTGATGAAAGATTAAAATCTTTGATAGTTTGTAATTGGCCAATTTTCAATTTCAAAGCCTTATCATAAATTTTCCAGATTAACTCAGAACAATAGATATAATTATTGTCCCAACCAAACCAGATATCATAAGGTTTGCCTTCAAAACTACTTGCGACTTGCTTTAATTTAGCAATTTCGCTATGGGATAGATTGTGATTTTTTAAACGTTTTATGATGTAGTTTTTATTTTTACCACGTGCAATCCAACTATTTAGTGGTGTATAAACGACTTTATTAGCAGCTTCAAAAACATATGGCTTACCATTATTTTTAATAAAAATAATTCCCATATGACTGTATGGAGAGTTTGTAGCTTGTTCAACTGCCAGGCTTTGTCTTGATTGTGAGGATTGAAAAATAATATCCCCATCTTGAGGTTTATAACTAGCAATACTAATAAAGCTAGCTAAAGACAGCATAAACAATATAACAAAACGCATTAAATTTACCTTTAGCTGTAAATAATGCTATAAATTATAAAATAAAATAGCCACTTATAAAATAGTGTTTTGTAAGTAGCTATTTAAATGGGAAACTAGTCTTGATGAGTAAAGATAGAAGCAAATTTATTTTTATACGTTTCTTTACTGGTTTTAGCGAATCGAATTGTTTTGAATATACCCAATAAGCTTGCTTGATGCATGCGGTACAATAGGCGATGGATCGTTAAAGCAAAAAAGCCTTTAACGCTCATTTCTCCTTTTCCAGCAATTTTAACCACACCTTGAGCGGTATCATGCAAAGAAATAATTGTTCCATTATCTGTATAACTGAATGATTTCATGGATTTATTATTTAACATGTTAACAATGTTTTCATAACAAATTTTTGCCATTTGATGTGCGGCTTGTGCGGTAGCGGGAGCGGCTCGTCCGCTGTCTTGCATTGCGTAAGCACAATCACCAATAACAAAAATATTATCATCACGTGTTGTTTGTAATGTTGGTTTTACTACAAGCTGATTAGAACGACTTGATTCTAATCCGGCAATATCTTTTAAATAATCAGGTGCTTTTACCCCAGCAGTCCAGATCATAATATCTGCGTGAATGGTATCGCCTTCTTTTGGATAAAAGCCATCACTTTCCGCTTTAGTGATCATGGTTTTTGTTAATACGCGAATGCCACGGTTTTGTAAAGTTTCAGTGATACTTAATGCTGTTTTTTCAGGTAGGGCAGGTAAAATACGATCAGTTGCTTCAATAACGGATACATCTAGTAAATCTGAACACATTTTATTGTGACCACAAGCGCCGAATGTTTCAACCATGTGTGGTAATTCAGAGGCTAATTCAACACCTGTTGCACCGCCACCAACAATAGCAATACGAATTTTATCTTCAGTTTTTTCTTGTTTTTCATCAATAATTGAACAAAAACCAGCAAATTTGGCAATCAGTGTTTCACGTAAACGAATTGCAGCATTTTGGTCATCTAAAAAGATACAATGCTCTTTAACACCAGGTGTGCCAAAATCGTTTGAGGTACTTCCTATTGCTACAACTAAAATATCATAGGGTACAGAGATAGATTCGTTGTTTAAATCTTCAATAATAACTTGTTTTTCTTCACGGTTAAGATCTTTAAATGTACCTTGTGTAAATTGGAAGCTGTGTTGTTGCCCTTGTGTAGCATAATCAATTTTATCAGCTTGTTCGTTCAAAACACCTGTGGCAAATTCATGTAATAAAGGTTTCCACAAGTGATAGCTGTTTTTATCAATTAGTCTAATTTCGGCTTGGTTGTCTTTACCTAGTTTATCGCCAAGGTCTGTAGCTAGCTCTAAACCACCGGCTCCACCACCAATAATTATTATTTTTTTCATAAATTTCGAACCTTATCGTATATTAATTGAAAATATCATACTAAATAAGTAGGTTTTTATCTATTTCTTTTAACTAATATCAATTATAAATAAAACCTATTAAAGTGATGTTTTATAATTATCAAAATTTATTTAAAAGTTAAATAGAATATAGCCATATTGACTATTCATAATGTTAATATATTCTTATTTTTTAAAATAAAAATTCTGCTTTAGTTGTTGAAATAAAGCATTTTTGGTATAACCTATAATATAGTAATCGTTACAATTTAAGTATGTAAAATCTGTAATGCATACCATCGTCCTAATTGTTTAGGTCTTATCTAATCATTATCACTCTATACAAAATTTATGAATAAAAAAATTTTTATTACGATTGTGTTAATTGTTATTTTAATCTCAATGACAATTTTAATTCGCTCACACAATAGTCAGCTTATCTTACAAGGTGAGGTTGATGCGCCTAATGTTAGTATTTCGTCAAAAGCTAAAGGACGGGTGCAGGCTATCCATGTTAATCGAGGCGATGATGTAAAACCAAACGATATATTAATAACGCTCGATAGCCCAGAGTTATTAGCACAAGTTAAAGCCGCACAAGCAGCATGTGATCAAGCTCAAGCTCAAGTTACACTTTCTAAGCACGGCACACGTGAAGAAAGTATTCGCTACTATCAAGCATTACTTCAACAAGCTAAAGTTGCTTATGCTAATGCCACTAAAGAGTATGATCGCAATAAAGCTATTTTTAGTAAGGGTTATGTTTCTCAATCAATCTTAGATAATGCATTAAAAATACGTGATGAAGCCTTTCAACAAGTTCTGTCGGCACAAGCTAATTTAGATCAAGCGCAAAATGGGGATCGCATTGAGCAACGTGAAATTTACGATGCAAAATTAAAAGAGGCGCAAGAGCAACTTAAACAATTACAAATTCAATATGATGATTTACAAGTAAAAGCACCTGTCGCAGGTGAAGTTGGTTCGATACCTGCTGAAGTTGGTGAGTTATTTAATGCCAATAGCCCACTGTTAACTGTCATTCAGCTACCACAGGCTTACTTTATATTTAATATTCGCGAAAACATTATGCCCAATATTCATAAAGGTGATCATGTTAAGCTTGAAGTGCCCGCACTCGGCAATAAAAAAATTGAGGCTGAAGTTCGTTATATTGCGCCCATGGGTGATTATGCAACAAAACGGGCAACGCGAGCTACTGGTGATTTTGATTTAAAAACCTTTGAAGTTAGGCTTTATCCAACAAAGCCTATTACTAATTTACGTGCAGGTATGAGCACATTATGGAAAATAGACAATTAATTGGGGATTTTTGGCATCGCTTTAAACAAGCGTTTAATGCTGAAATACCCACCATTTTTAAACGATTTACTTTCCATTGGCTAATGTGGATTTTGCCACTAATTATTTTTTTATTAATCAGTAGCATATTCCACCGCGGTGTGCTATTTGATCTACCTGTTGGCTATATAGATCATGATAAAAGTGTTTTATCACGTGAAATTGTGCGCAATCTTAATTCGGGTGCACATGCAAGCCTTGTTAACTATGATAGCCAGCTTTCAGAGGCCGAGCGCGATTTGCGAAAAGCAAAAATTTACGCCATTTTTTATATTCCCCCTAATTTTGAAGCAGATGTATTAGCTGGCCGTCAGCCCACTCCAATGCTATATTACAATGCGTTATACTATAGTGCGGGCTTGTATTCTATTATGGACTATTCTGGCCTTATTGTCGCATTAAATACTCAATACCGTACCACAATGGCAACCAGCATTGGGATAGCAGTCCCCAAGCTTGCAAAAGTGAATTTTAATTATGATGGACTGTTTAATGCTAGCGGTAATTCTATGTACTTTCAGCAATTCTCGGCTGTGGTACATTTACTACAGTTATTTGTTGTTACAACAACGATTCATATATTAGCGCAATTACCTAAACGAACGCGTCCAAACTACCCTTTTGTTTTAGGTAAATTAGCCCCTTATACCATTTGGTTTACGATGTTACTTATTTTTGAAATTGCTATGCTGGTTTTATTTTCTGATGCGCGTGTATCAGGATCCCCCTTTGCAATGATGATAGTGGTGTTTTTCTATGTTATTGCTGCGCAAAGTATCGGTATTTTGCTGTACACTTTTACAAAAACGCCAATTGATGCTTATTCCTATATCGGCCTTTTAGTTGGGTTGGCGCTAACTTATTCGGGCATTGTTGTGCCAGAACTATCAATGCCATGGATTGCCAGATTCATTTCATCTTTAGAGCCATTAACTTATGCACTTAATAAACTGTTTGATCTGTTTTTACGTCACTCTAGCTATCTTTCAGTGCTAAAAGTCTGTGGTATTTTAATGATCTATCCAATAATTATTACGGTGTTAGTAAGAAAACGTCTAGTAAGACGACTACATTCACAGTAAGAGGAAATACCAAGATGCTTAAAATATTTTGGTCTTCATTTGTAAAAATATTTTTGCTTATGTTAGTGAGACCAAGGTGGTTATTGTTAATCTTATCTGTCTCATTGATGAGTTTAGTTTATAGTAATGGAACTATAACCAGCTTGCCAGTAGCCATCGTCGATCAAGATCATACACCAACAAGTCGAGGTTTAATTCGCTCTTTAAATACTAGCTCTAAAATCGAGACCATCATATATGAAAGCTCTCTACAAGCTTATGATGATATTAATAATCATAAACTGTTTGCGGTATTTACTATTCCAAGAGATTTTGAAAAACGATTATTAAAGGGCGAAGAGGTCACAATTCCTGCATACGGCGATGCCTCAAGCCGTTTAGCTAATGGCTTAATACAAGTTGATATAAAAGGAATCTATCAACAGATATTAACTGAATATAATACTAGAATAATGCGTAATAGTGGTTTTTCAGATAAGCAGATTAAGATTATTTTATCGCCAATTAATGGTCAAACTGAACCACTTTATAATGCGGGGGTTAGCTTTGCTGCCATTACTTTTCCTGGCTTATTAGTGATGTTATTGCAACACTCATTTTTAATTGCTTCAACGCGTACTAACATTACTTTAAACTCACTACCGAAAGGTAAACCACCGAAAATAGTTATATTTGGTAGTTTATGTGGTCTTATACCGATCTGGTTATTTTTATCCATTGTTCTGTTTGGTTTATGGCCTTGGGCACTTGGCTATCGACAACTCGCCAATATTCCAGAAATTTTAATCATGACATTTCCATTATTGCTTGGTGTTTTAGGGCTCAGTAAATTGCTGACTGAATGTTTACGTAAAACCGAAATGATCTATTTGACACTCGCATTTTTGACAACACCCGTATTTTATTTATCGGGTACAATTTGGCCACTTGATGCCATGCCTTTTGGGGTACAAATAGTTTCTAAAATGTTACCATCAACTTGGGCAACTAATATGATAGCAGGTGTCAATCAAATGGGATTAAGCTTAAAAGATAATTTATTTAATGTATTTATGATTTTGTTGCTTGGGATTATATACGGTTCACTAGGCTTTTTTATTGCAGCATTGCGAGAAGGTCGAGTAA
>NZ_LZGV01000085.1:0-13234 GCF_001690265.1 Gilliamella sp. HK2 | reverse complement strand
ACAATAAGTTGCAAAGTTTAAAGCAAGCAACAAATTTCTTCAAAACCAAGAATTAACTTGTAAAACAGCATAAATTTACTAAAAAAGCTAAAAACTCTTTATCTAAATTTAATAATTTGCTTATCACTTATTATGCCGAAAATCCCAAGGAGCTATTGGATGTTTATCTTTCCATAATCCTTTTTTATTTTGTTTTGCACTTCTTTCTAATTTTACCATCATTTTGTTATTAGCAACGCCTTTATAACGGTATGCCCAAGCATAACCACTTTCGACCATTTTGGCATTAATATTTATTTTATTTAAAAAAATAGTCCCTAAGCATCTTTTATAGATGTCTTTTTTGTTTTCCTTCACAAAAACATTTTTACTAGCAATGAGTGTGGCTAAATATTTTCGTGATGCATTACCATAGGCTTGTGTGCTTTCTGGGGCATCGATATCAAGTAAACGAACACGGACTTTTTGTTTTTTGACAGTTAAAATATCCACAGTGTCGCCATCAATCACTTTAATAACTTTGCCACTAAAATCAGCATATACTAACGTGTTCGATAAACAAAATAAAATAATACAAAAAAATAAACGAGCTAAATGGTTCATTGAAATAGTAAGAATAGTATAAAAGTTTTTAATATTATACATTGATTGTTAAAAATCACGAAGCTGCGGTGGTGTTTTGTTTAATTAATGGTTAAGCACTTATTTAATGATTGTCCATCCTCTAGGCCGTATTAATAAAAATATGGCTCAGAGGTTAAGTGTTGTTATTTTTGATTAAATTAGAAAAGTTAGTTATGCAGCCTTATCCATATTAGATAAGGCTGACGAAAGCAAGTGTTAAATTAATTAAAAAGCATTGGTATCTTGGAATAGACCTACTTTTAAATCAGATGCTTGGTAAATAAGCTTACCATCAACAAAAACTTCACCATCACCGATTCCCATGATTAATTTGCGGTTAATTACCCGTTTGAAATGGATTTTGTAGGTCACTTTTTTATTAGTTGGTAATACTTGTCCCGTGAATTTTACTTCACCAACACCTAAAGCTCGTCCTTTGCCTTTGCCGCCTATCCAGCCCAAATAAAAGCCAACTAGTTGCCACATAGCATCAAGACCCAAACAGCCTGGCATAACAGGATCATTTTTGAAATGACATTTAAAAAACCATAAATTAGGATTAATATCCAGTTCTGCCTCGACAAAACCTTTGCCAAAATTACCACCGTTTTCATTCATCTCGATAATACGATCCATCATTAACATTAAATCAGATGGTAATGGAGGCCCATCATGACCAAATAATTCATTATTTCCTGATTTTATTAAATCTGTTTTATCGTACGATGATTTACGTTCAAATGTCATAAAAAAACCTTTTATTTAATGTAAATTAAAATATGTTTTGAAAATTGAAAGTTATCGAGCTTTCTATTTCTACTTCATAATCAATAAAATTTTGGGCTAAAGTTTATTGGGTATTGTTAATTTTTGCAATATTTTTGCCATTTACTAAGCCAACTATCTTGTTTTTTGTCTTGTAATAGTGCTGTTTGCATACGAGCATGAATCAATTGGTAAAGATTAATGCTATTTTTATCTTTATAGGGGATACCAGTAAGTAGATAAAGTGCATCAGCAATATGATCAACAGTCCATATTGAAAATTTTTCTTGTTTGATTGCTTCAATAACTTCATCATTTAAACTTAAATGGCGTTGGTTGGTAGCAGGAATGATCACGCCTTGTTGACCAGTTAAACCTTGATGCTTACAAACAGCAAAAAAACCTTCAATTTTTTCATTCACACCACCAATCGATTGAACATGCCCAAACTGATCTACTGACCCGGTTACTGCCAACTGCTGATCGATAGGTTGTTGCGATAAAGCGCTAATTATTGCACACAGCCCAGCAAGCGAAGCACTATCACCATCAATTTCATTATAGGACTGTTCGAATACCAAAGAAGTTGAAAAAGGTAATTGGTGATTGATCGCAAATTCAGACATAATAAAAGCCTGCATTATCATCATCCCTTTTGAATGAATATTGCCTGCTAATTCTGTTTTGCGTTCAATGTCAATTAGCTCGCCATCGCCAAATTGGAGAAGGCAACTCAAACGCGTAGGCTCACCAATAACTTTTGGGTGCCCAGGATATTCAATGACTGATAAGCCATTTATTTGTCCAACAATTTGATTTTTAGTATTAATCATTATTTGATTGTTGAAAATATCATCATATAATCTTTCTTGCAAATAATCTTCATGCCATGATTTTTGCCTGATTGCAGTAGTGATTGCAGATTCATCAATTGAGCAATTTTGCATAAAGTGTGAAGCATTAGCTAATAGTGAATTAATCCAATCAACCGAAAGAGGGAGATAATATTGGTCACCAGTGTAGCGAGTGGCTTCTTTGTATATTGTAGAAATTGCCGAAGTATCAATATTCGGCAAGCCTTGTTTATTTGCAATAAAGTTTAGGTAATCAATCCATAACTCAAATTGCTCAAATGAAGTGATTTTCAATTCATTCTCAAACTCAGCATAAATTGAAGTTGAAAAAAATTCTGGCTCGAAATCTTGTAATTCTGCTAAACTCAATCTATCTCCAACTAAAATAACCCGCAAATCAAGTGGCATAGATGGAATTGATAAAGGTAAAGGATGGGAATCATCTGTAGAAACCCACTCAAATTCTTGTTTCATTACCATTTGTTTTAACTTTGCCCACAACAAAGGTTGGCTAAGTAATGAACGAAGCCCTAAAATTAAAACACCACCATTAACACGATGAACAATCCCAGGTTGTAATTTTATTGGACTATTTTCAGGCTGTCTAACACAGCCAAAAAGTTTTTCAGTATCAATAGAAGATGCAAATAGGCAATTATCTTGAGCTGCAAAATTATCTTGTTTGCTTTTTGCCTCAGTTAGTGTAATTTTATTTTCACTAAAAAAATAGCTGTAGCCTAATGATGAGAAAGATAAGTCTGATTTAATTGCTTGTCGAAGTAAACCAAAAAAAAGCTCACTTTCAGGCGCTTTAAGCAACATAAAACGTGGATTATAACATTCTTTTTTATTGTTGCATAATCGTGACAAAGCGGAGGCAACACGGGGTTGCCACTTGAGTAAATGCTTCGATTTTTCTGGCGTTAATGCTGCTGAAAAATTAGTTTTGTTTTTAAGATCAGAAATATATGATAAATTAGGTTGGATCTGTTGTGTGTTGAGTTGTGTAATTGCCAAAATTATTGTCTTTTTGTTAGCTTATTTCATCTGCAAATTATAACAAGTATCCGTTGTATCGCCAACAGATTACCAAAATCTTTATGGTAACAAATAAAAAAATTACGGAAAGATTTTTCAAAATCAGGTAGACTAAGTCACAATTTATTGTTTATTTTGCATCACTATCATCATTATCAACGACTAAACATGCTCAGAATCAAAAATACCTATTTCAAAGATGAACGTTCCTCTCAAATTGTTAGTTGGGGACATTGGTTTACGTTGTTTAATATTTTTATCGTAATAATACTTGGTAGTCAATATCTAATTATTGCAGATTGGCCTCGCACTTTTATGGGGCGATTTTATGCAATAATTAGTGCGATT
The DNA here is from genome assembly GCF_001690265.1 of Gilliamella sp. HK2. NCBI lineage: Bacteria > Pseudomonadati > Pseudomonadota > Gammaproteobacteria > Orbales > Orbaceae > Gilliamella > Gilliamella sp. HK2. The sequence continues at coordinate 9,605 of NZ_LZGV01000085.1, read as the reverse complement.
GGCCATTTTAGCTATTTGACTTTTATTGCTTACCTAGTTCTACTTTTTCCTTTAAGTTTTTTTATTCATTCATCTCGATGGCAAAGGATTATTGCAACAGTTTTTGCAACTGTTGGTATTTCATTATTACTTATTGATATTGAGGTTTTTTCGCATTTTAGAATGCATTTAAATTTGTCTATTTGGCAATTATTTTCATCACAAAAAGTTACTTATTTAAGTTCAATATTTATTATCATTCCGTTTATTTTATTAATTGAGATTCTATTTTCAGTTTGGAGCTGGAAAAAATTACGTAGTTTAAGTAAGCGTAAATGCTATGCAAAGCCTGTTGTGATTGCCTTTATTATTTGCTTTGTTACTTCGCACTTGACTCATATTTGGGCTGATGCTAATTTTTATCGTCCAATTACTATGCAGCGCTCAAGCCTGCCGCTTTCTTATCCTTTAACCGCTCGTCATTTTCTTGAACGCTATGGATTTATGAAAGAAAATGGTTATCGTGATCGCGTGACTCAAGAGGGGAATCCTTTTGCAATAGCAATTGAGTATCCTTTAGGGCGTATCGTTTATGATGAACAACCAATAAAAAACAATGTTCTAATCATTACTATTGATGGATGGAATGTTGATTTATTAAGTAAATATATGCCAAAGCTTAATGAGTTTGCTCAAGATAACATCGCCTTTACTAATCATTATGTTGCAAGTAATCAACCTTATTTGAATAATTTTTCATTGTTTTATGGATTAGATCCTAATTACTATGATAGCATTCTTGTTGGGCATAAACCGTCGGTATTATTTGAGGCTGTTACTAAACGACAATATAATTTAGGCTTATTTTCGGTTGATGGATTTGCAGAGCCTTTATATCGTTCTGCATTGTTATCTAATTTTTCAATATCAGAGCCTAAAAAACAAACCAATAAACAAATAACCGAAAGCTGGATGGCGTGGCATAAAGAACAGAATAATATTGATAATCATGCGCCTTCATTTTCTATAATTCAATATTCGTTAGGTGATAAAAACAAAAAAATTGCTATATCTGGCCTTCAATTAGAAGCTAAAAAATTAGATCAGAATATTGCATCATTAATGACTTATTTAAAATTATCTAATGCCAGTGATGATACAATTGTTATTGTTACAGGCTCGAATAATATTAAAATTGATGAAGCAAAAAAAATAGCTTTACGCAATACAGGTAGTGGCTTTAGTCGTGACTTATTAAAAGTCCCTCTGATTATATCATGGCCAGGTAAAGAAAAATCACAAGTAACACAAGCGACCTCGCAAACCGATATTATGTGTACATTAATGCAAGATGTGTTTTATGTCACTACACCACCACGGCAGTATAGCCAAGGAAAAAGCCTATTTAGCCCTAAAACAAGGCAATGGTTAGTTGTGGGTGATGAGAATACTATTGCTGCGATTTATGATGATAAAACAGTAGTTTTAGACGCATCTGGCCGTTCTAAGATTTACGATTTAAATGGCAAGTTAAAAAAAGGTGAAAAAATTAGCTTGCCAATATTCTTACAGATAGTCACCGAAAATCGCCGTTTTATGGTGGTGGATAATTGATTTATTTGCTGATTTAAAAATAAAAAAGAGGGTGAAGATTACTTCACCTCTTTACCCATAGCTTGTAGATCTGCATGATAAGATGAGCGGACAAAAGGCCCACAAGCGGCATGTGTAAATCCCATATTTAATGCAGTTTGTTTCAGGACTTCAAATTCTTGCGGTGAAACATAGCGCTCAACTGGCAAGTGATATTTACTTGGCTGTAAATATTGACCCAATGTTAACATAGTAACGCCATGGCTGCGTAAATCTTTTAATACTTGAATTAACTCTTCGTTTGTTTCGCCGAGCCCAACCATTAATCCTGATTTTGTTGGAATTTCAGGGTGCTTTTCTTTAAAGGCTGATAATAACTTGAGCGATCCTTCATAATTAGCGCCAGGGCGTATCCTTTTATATAAACGAGGGATATTTTCCAAATTATGATTAAATACATCAGGTGGGTTTTCACTCAATATTTCAACGGCTTCATCAATACAACCACGAAAATCAGGCGTTAATGTTTCAACTTTTATATTTGGGCTTAAGGCGCGGATTTCTTGAGTACAAGATGCAAAATGGCTCGCACCTCCATCTTTTAAATCATCTCTATCTACAGAGGTAATAACAACATAACGCAGTTTCATTTCTTGAATTGTTTTAGCTAGCTTGATTGGTTCTTCTCGATCTGGGGGTAATGGCCTACCATGTGCTACATCACAAAATGGGCAACGGCGCGTACAAATATCACCTAAAATCATAAAAGTGGCTGTGCCATGGTTAAAACACTCCGCCAAATTAGGGCAAGATGCTTCTTCACAGACAGAGTGTAAACCATGTTTTCGCATGGTATTTTTTATATGCGCAATATTATCAGAGTGAGCGGATAATTTTATTCGCATCCATTCTGGTTTTTTTAGTGGTTTGGTGTCTTCTAATGTTATTGTTGGAATTAAACGTGTTTTGTCAGCATCTCGGTATTTTGAGCTTCTGATTGTTGTTTCATTATTTTGCATAATTGGTATCTTATCTTTGGGGTAACTGCTTAATAAAATTATCAGTTAATAACTGTTGTATTTCTTTGCGGTTAAATTTTGACACATAGTCCTTTAACTGCGTCATTTGTAATCCTGCGTAGCCACAAGGGTTAATGTTATTGAAAGGAGTAAGATCCATATCAATATTTAATGCTAGTCCATGTAGTGTACAACCTCGGTTTATATGCAAACCCAGCGAACAAATTTTTTTATGGTCAATATAAACTCCTGGAGCATCGGGTTTTGCATGGGCTATAATACCATAATGAGCTAATGTTTGAATGACACTATTTTCTAAATAACTAACTATATCACGAATACCAATCTTAAGACGTTTTAAGTCAAACAAAATATACATAATTTGTTGACCTGGTGCATGATAGGTAATTTGACCGCCACGGTCGCTTTGAATAACAGGGATATCAGTATGATTTAATAAATGCTCTGCCTTGCCTACTTTTCCTTGGGTAAATACGGGATCATGTTCAACTAGCCAGATTTCATCTGGAGTGTGCTCATTACGGTTTTTTGTAAAGTCATGCATCGCCTGATAAGTTTGTCCGTAAGATTGAATTTTTAAATCTTTGATAATGACATTATTTATGATCATGATGTTGCTTATTGCCATTGGTATTAGCTGATATTAACTTAAAATTTCCCATTATATAACAGATTTTACTATATTTTGACAACTTGTAGGTAATTCCGATATAGACATTTTGACTATTTTTTTGTATTTATTTATCAATAAAATTTGGTTTTTATCAAACAGCTAACATAACTTTCAATATTACCATTGAAATAGTTGATTAATTTGATAGGAATTAACGTTCTTTTATAAGCTATGGTTTGCTTTACTTTTTTTATGAAAATGGCAGACTTATGCTAATAAAGCTCCATAATGCAGAGTTGTAATTTATATAGTTATTTATAGCTAAGGATAGCAAATGCTGCATTTTTTTTAACAAAAAAGAGGTTTTTATATGTCGGATATGCAAGTGAATGATATCGATCCCATTGAAACACAAGATTGGCTCAAAAGCCTTGAGTCAATTATTCGCGAGGAAGGGATTGAACGTGCACAATATATTATTGAACAAATAGTTAATAAAGCAAGAGATGGTGGTGTTCCTTTACTTTTCGGATCTTCAACCAGTAACTATATTAATACAATTCCTGTGGAAGAAGAGCCCCCTTATCCGGGTGATTGGGATATCGAAAGACGTATTCGTTCAATTGTTCGTTGGAATGCAATTATGATGGTGCTTAGAGCTTCTAAAAAAGATTTAGAACTTGGTGGGCACATGGCATCGTTCCAATCCGCAGCCACTTTTTATGAAGTATGTTTTAACCATTTTTTCCGTGCACGTAATGAAAAAGATGGTGGTGATTTAGTTTATTTCCAAGGACATATTTCACCAGGTGTTTATTCACGAGCATTTCTTGAAGGCCGTTTAACAGAAGAGCAACTTGATAATTTCCGCCAAGAAATACATGGTAAAGGATTACCTTCTTACCCACATCCTAAGTTATTACCTGAATTCTGGCAATTCCCTACAGTATCAATGGGGCTTGGACCTATTAGTGCAATTTATCAAGCACGATTCTTAAAATATTTAAATCACCGTGGACTTAAAGATACTTCTGAACAAACCGTCTATGCTTTCTTAGGTGATGGAGAGATGGATGAACCAGAATCAAAAGGTGCAATTACCGTTGCAACACGTGAAAAACTGGATAATTTGGTATTTGTTATCAACTGTAATTTACAACGTTTAGATGGTCCAGTAACAGGCAATGGTAAGATCATCAATGAATTAGAAGGTGTTTTTGCTGGTGCAGGTTGGAACGTGATTAAAGTTCTTTGGGGTGATCGTTGGGATAAACTTCTGCAAAAAGATAAGTCTGGTAAATTAATCCGACTTATGAATGAAACGCTTGATGGCGATTATCAAACATTAAAATCTAAAGATGGCGCTTATGTTCGCGAGCATTTCTTTGGTAAATATCCTGAAACAGCAGAGCTTGTTAAAGATATGACTGATGAAGAAATCTTCAGATTAAACCGTGGCGGTCAAGATCCAGCTAAAATGTTTGCAGCATTCCAACGAGCAAAAGAGACTAAAGATCGTCCAACAGTCATTCTTGCTCACACCATTAAAGGTTATGGTATGGGTGATGCAGCAGAAGCTAAAAATATTGCCCACCAAGTGAAAAAAATGAATATGGATGGAGTTCGCCATGTTCGTGACTTCTTTAATATTCCTGTGACAGATGAAGCACTCGAAAAATTACCTTATATTAAATTTGAAGAACATACTCCAGAATATAAATATATTCATGAGCGCCGTAATGCCTTACATGGTTACGTTCCATCAAGATTAACAAAATTCTCTGGCAGTGTTTCAATTCCAGCATTAAGCGAATTTTCATCATTACTTGAAGCACAATCAAAAGAAATATCAACCACAATTGGCTTTGTTCGTGCACTTAATATCATGCTTAAGGATAAAGAATTAGCGCCACGCTTAGTACCAATTTTGGCTGATGAAGCGCGTACTTTTGGTATGGAAGGTTTGTTCCGTCAAATTGGCATCTATAATCCTCATGGTCAACAATATACACCGCAAGATAGGGAACAAGTTGCTTATTATCGTGAAGATGAAAAAGGGCAAATTCTACAAGAAGGGATCAATGAATGTGGTGCAACTGCTTCATGGTTAGCGGCTGCAACATCATACAGCACTAATGATTACCCAATGATTCCATTCTACATTTACTATTCTATGTTTGGTTTCCAACGTATTGGTGATTTAATGTGGGCGGCTGGCGATCAACAAGCACGTGGATTTATGATCGGTGGCACATCTGGTCGTACAACATTAAACGGTGAAGGCCTACAACATCAAGATGGTCATAGCCATATTCAATCATTAACTATTCCAAATTGTATCTCTTATGATCCTGCTTATGTGTATGAAGTGGCTGTGATTATGCAAGACGGTTTACGTCGTATGTATGGCGAACAAGAAAACGTGTATTACTACATCACCACCCTTAACGAAAACTATGCACAACCTGCAATGCCAGCAGGTGCAGAAGAGGGGATTTGTCGTGGTATTTATAAACTTGATACCGTTGAAGGTCAAAAAGGCAAACCAACTGTGCAGCTATTAGGTTCAGGTTCAATTTTACGACATGTACGTGAAGCTGCTGATATTCTGGCTAAAAATTATGGTATTAGCTCAGATGTTTATAGCGTAACATCATTTACTGAACTTGCTCGTGATGGTCAAGATTGTGAGCGTTATAATATGTTACATCCAAGCGAAACACCAAAAGTTCCTTATGTTGCTCAAATTATGAATAACAATCCTGCGGTTGTTTCCACTGATTATATGAAACTTTTTGCTGAACAAATTCGTGGATTTGTACCAGCTGAAAGTTATCGAGTACTGGGTACTGATGGTTTTGGACGCAGTGATAGCCGTGAAAATTTACGCCATCACTTTGAAGTTGATGCATCTTATGTTGTAGTTGCAGCATTGGGTGAACTTGCTAAACGTGGTGATATTGAAGTTAGCGTTGTTGAAGAAGCAATTAAAAAATTCGAAATCAATGCAGATAAACTTAATCCACGTATTGCATAAGAGGTAAAAAGAATGAGTATTGAAATTAAGTTACCTGACATTGGTAGTGATGAAGTTGAAGTGACTGAAATTCTGGTTAATGTTGGTGACAAAGTTGACGCTGATCAGTCAATTATGACCGTTGAAGGCGATAAAGCTTCAATGGAAATTCCTGCTCCACAAGCAGGCATTGTTAAATCAATTATTGTGAAAGTTGGTGATAAAGTCAAAACTGGTGTTGACATCATGGTATTTGATGCAGATGGTGCAAGTGCACCAGCTGCTGCAAAAGAAGAGCCGAAAGTCGCAGCTTCTGCGCAAGCGGCTGCGCCAGCAGCAAGCCAAGTTGTTGATGTCAATGTACCAGACATTGGTGGCGATGAAGTTGAAGTAACAGAGATTTTGGTTAAAGTTGGTGACACTATTGCTGTTGATGATTCATTAATTACTGTTGAAGGTGATAAAGCTTCAATGGAAGTACCAGCAACCATTGCTGGCGTAGTTGAAAATATCCTAGTAAAAATTGGCGATAAAGTGAAAACAGGTTCCAAAATCATGGAATTTGAAAGCGCTACTGGTGTAGCTTCTGCTACTACAGCAAATCAAGCCTCTTCGGCTCCTGTTGCTGAAAAAGTTGCGCCAACGCCAGCAGCGCCTGTTGTGGCAAAATCAGCTCCTGCATCATCAGGTAATGATTTCATTGAAAATGATGCTTATGCCCATGCAACCCCATCTGTACGTCGTTTAGCGCGTGAATTTGGTGTGAACCTTGCAAAAGTGCAAGCGACAGGCCCTAAAAATCGTATTTTACGTGAAGATATTCAAGCTTACGTTAAAAATGCGGTTAAACAAGTTGAAAGCGGGGCTACTGGTGGTGCATTGCCTGGTTTATTACCATGGCCAAAAGTTGATTTCAGTAAATTTGGTGAAGTTGAATCGCTACCATTAACGAAAATTCAAAAAGTATCGGGTGCTAATTTACACCGTAACTGGGTAATGATTCCACATGTTACTGAATTCGACGAGTCAGATATTACTGATTTGGAAGCTTTCCGTAAACAACAAAATGCCGAAGCTGATAAAAAGAAACTTGATCTTAAAATAACGCCACTTGTGTTTATCATGAAAGCAGTAGCTAGTGCGTTAACGGCATACCCGCGCTTTAATAGCTCGTTATCTGAAGATGCGCAAACCTTAATTATCAAAAAATACATTAACATTGGTGTAGCTGTGGATACGCCTAATGGTTTAGTTGTTCCTGTATTTAAAGATGTCAATAAAAAAGGCATTATTGAGCTTTCTCGTGAACTTGCTGAAATTTCCAAAAAAGCACGTGAAGGTAAATTAACTGGCAGTGATATGCAAGGTGGATGTTTTACCATTTCTAGCCTTGGTGGCATTGGTACGACCTCATTTACACCAATTGTTAATGCGCCAGAAGTTGGCATTTTAGGCGTGTCACGTTCTAGCATGAAACCAGTTTGGAATGGTAAAGAGTTTACGCCACGTTTAATGTTGCCTTTATCATTATCATTCGATCATCGTGTTATTGATGGTGCTGATGGTGCGCGCTTCTTAAGCCATATTGTTAACGTATTATCCGACTTACGTCGTTTAGTGATGTAGTGGAGGAAAACAGATTATGAGTCAAGAAGTAAAAACACAGGTTGTTGTTTTAGGTGCTGGACCAGCGGGCTATTCCGCTGCGTTCCGCGCGGCTGACCTTGGACTAGATGTTACCCTTGTTGAACGTTATTCAACACTTGGTGGTGTTTGTTTAAATGTAGGCTGTATTCCATCAAAAGCATTACTTCATGTTGCTAAAGTAATGGATGAAGCAAAATCATTAACTGAACATGGCATCCATTTTGGTACGCCGAGACTTGAATTAGACAAAGTACGTGGTTGGAAAGAAAAGGTCATTAGTCAACTCACTAATGGGCTTGCTAGTATGGCAAAAATGCGCAAAGTCAATGTGATTCAAGGTGAAGCACAATTTACGGGTAGTCATACCATGGATGTGACATCTTCAAAAGGTATCACTAAAATTACTTTTGATAATGCGATTATTGCAGCGGGTTCTCGCCCAATTAAATTACCGTTTATTCCGCATGATGATCCGCGTATTTGGGATTCTACAGATGCATTGGCTTTAACAACGATTCCGAAAAAACTATTATTAATGGGTGGCGGAATCATTGGTCTTGAAATGGGTACTGTCTACCATGCATTAGGTTCAGAAGTAGACGTGGTTGAAATGTTTGACCAAGTGATCCCAGCAGCTGATAAAGATGTTATTAAAGTCTTTACTAAGCAGATCCAGAAGAAATTCACTTTACGTTTAGAAACCAAAGTGACTACTGTTGAAGCAAAGCATGATGCAATTTATGTCACCATGGAAAAGAAAGATGGCACCACTGAAACCCACACTTATGATGCGGTACTTGTGGCAATTGGTCGTACACCGAATGGTAAGCTAATTAGTGCTGAAAAAGCAGGTGTTAATGTGACTGATCGTGGTTTTATTGAAGTCGATAAGCAAATGCGTACCAATGTACCACACATCTATGCTATTGGTGATATCGTTGGTCAGCCAATGCTTGCGCACAAAGGCGTACACGAAGGTCATGTTGCAGCCGAAGTGATTGCAGGTAAAAAACACTTCTTTGATCCAAAAACCATTCCTTCTATCGCTTATACTGAGCCAGAAGTAGCTTGGGTTGGTTTAACTGAAAAAGAAGCGAAAGAAAAAGGCATTGATTATGAAGTGTCAATCTTCCCATGGGCAGCATCAGGACGTGCTATTGCATCTGATTGTTCCGAGGGGATGACAAAACTCATCTTCAATAAAGCAGATAATCGCTTGTTAGGTGGTGCGGTAGTTGGCGCTAATGGCGGTGAATTACTGGGTGAAATCACCTTAGCGGTTGAAATGGGCTGTGATGCAGAAGATATCGCATTAACCATTCATGCGCACCCAACATTGCATGAATCAATTGGCTTAGCCTCGGAAATTTATGAAGGCTCTGTCACTGATTTACCCAATGCTAAAGCGAAGAAGAAATAGTTAATAAGTCATTTATATACTTAATAAAATGCCGTTAGCTCAAACTAACGGCATTTTTATTTGTCTTAAAATAAATTTGTTTGTCAAAACGCTTCCGAAAATAAAGTGTTTTAATAAAATAAAACTGAATTAAATATACTTAGTATGGATCTTAATAAAATTGAATGAAAGAGTAGGTCATCTATTTATCATGATAGTTTGCGTAATTGCTAATATTTTTCATTTAAATTTAATCATCTTAATTTTAGTGTTTTTTTCACAATTTTGGGATTTAACTCAACTCCAAGATTCAATTTT